>CAIUZK010000206.1 GCA_903903635.1 uncultured Bacteroidota bacterium | reverse complement strand
CCGGTAAGACAACAAGGGGGTTTGTAGAACAATTAGTGGTTCCTCAAAAGATTACCCTTAGTGAAGCACAAGAAAAAATTGATCTGGAGTATGCAAACACCTTAGCCAACAAGGGTAATGATATAAACCTATTTTTAATGCCTACCGGGCTTGGGAAAACCGAAAAAATAAAAGATGCTTCTGGTGTAACAATTTGCTGCGCCACTCATAAGCTAAAAGACCAGCTAAGCGGGCGTATGATTATTGATCACTTTGTCGTACCGGAACTCCCGAAATTTGATAATGAAATAGTAAATATAAGGATTGGACATCACTACCAATTAGGATTAAACGAATTTGTATACCAGGTATTAAAAGAGGTAGCTTTTGATTTTGGAGGCAAATACACCGTCCATGACCAGAAGAAAGCCAAAGAGTATTTGAACCTGGTAAATGAGTCGTATAACACGAATAAAACCGTTTTAACCACGCATATTCGAGGCACTTTCGACCGGCACCAACATGACACCATTATATTCGATGAAGACCCTTTAGGGGATTTGCTAACCTTAGGAAAGTTTAAGCTATCAAATCTGATCAGCCTGGAACATTACACACAGCAAAAAGAGAAAGTATCAAAGCTCATCGACTATATAAGGCAATGTGAGCCTGGTAAAATTGAATTAACTAAGGATTTTGGTATTGATAAAATTGAACTTGCACAAACTGTTTCAATAGTGAAGCCTGATGGCAATGTCCTTCAATTCTTTAACGCAAAATGGTTGTTGAAAGATAAGAACAACCCTGATGTTATTCACTATATGATTGAACGACCGTTACCAACTGACAAGAAAATAATGATCATGTCGGCTACGGCTCACGTGAATATATACAAAGCCTTGTATGGTGATAGGGTTAAAGTAATAGATCTTTCTTTGGTAGAGAACCAGGGCGAAGTAATTCAGCATTCAAAGAAATCTTACAGCCGTTCATCACTTGCCTATGCCGATCTTTCAAAGGTTGAATCAATAATAGGAGATAAACAGGTGATCACCTTCATGAAATTTAAGTCAAAAATTAGTAATGCCCACCAATTCATTCACTTTGGTAACTGCGAAGGGGATGATGAACTAAAAGGTCAGGATCTGGTGGTATTGGGAACTCCCCACAAAAATGAAATTCAATATCTTTTTTATGCCAGGGCTGCCGGAATTGACGTTAATAGTATAGATACCGGGATGGCTGAACAAAAGATAGACTGGAAGGGTTTCAGGTTCCAATTTATGTGTTACCACAATGAACAGCTACGTGACATACAATTAGCTTTAATCGAAGCTGACCTCATCCAGGCGGTCGGAAGAGCAAGGACTCTGAGGACTGACGCAACTGTTGTTGTTCTGTCAAATTTACCACTTACAATAGCCGATAAAATAATTTTTGAGTAAGCAACTTAAAGCATTTGATGGTGATGCTGTTTTGATTACATTTGACAAATTTGTCAAGTCGCATATGGGTTTTAACAAAATATCTTTTGGTGAGTATTTGTACCGGCTAAGAGCAGATCATCAATTTCCTCAAAAAGTGGTTGCAGATAAATTGGGTATTGACATTTCGCTATTGAGTAAAATTGAACACGGTGAGCGATATGTACAAAGCCATATGATACCGGCAATCGCTGAACTATTCAACTTGGATTTCAGGAGCCTACAGATCCAATTTCTATCTGGTAAGCTAATAAACGAGTTCGGAGAGGAACCACATTTTTATGAAACTCTTAAAACTATTATTGAATAATTAAGCAGGTAAAAATGACGCTAACCGAAAGACTGATTGAGATATCGACTAATAGACTAAAATTAGTCGTTGTGCATGGCGCAGGGGCTACTCTATTGGAGTCTTTTCAAAGTATCAATGTTGATGGCATACCGGTCGTAAATATTGGCAAATCCTTAGCCGGTGCAATTGAAACTAAACTTGGTAGCAAACATATAGACATAGAAGCTCAGGAAGCACTTGACAGGCTAATTGCAAGCCAGGCAGTTAGCATACCAGGACTACATTATAAAACTGTTTGTCTGCACAACATTGGTATCCTGTTTGAGCCACAGCTTGAAATTGATGAAAGTCAATTTATCAGGGATCTTTCAAAATCCTATTGTGTTGTTATTCTCTGGGAAAATGAAATCGACTCAGACGGAAAACTTTACTGGAAAAACGATAAAAACAGATTTCAATTAAACATAACTCACAAAGACTATCATCTCATAAAAGTAAACGATGAAATATAAAGAGCTAATTCAATTCGAACCCATTACAACTGTAGTAAAATTGGTTAATGCCGGTGATAAATCTATTGCTAAAAACCTGGTGAAGACTTTTGTCTTTTCTAAGAAGATGCGTGAGGACATAAAGATTATCATTTTAAAGAACCTAAACCCATTAACCAGCAGTGAGACATCCGGCATTCAGATTGTAGGTAGTTACGGTACTGGTAAGTCGCATCTTATGTCGTTTGTGTCAGCAATAGCTGAAAATGCGGACTTAGTTCAGCATATTCAAAACGATGATATAAGGAATGATTTTGGTTCAATAGCCGGTAAGTATAAGGTGCTTCGTTTTGAGATCGGTACAGACAAGCCTTTAAAAGACATCGTGTTTGCCCAGATCGAACGCTATTTGCAAAAAGAGGGTGTCAACCATACGTTCGATGAGTCCTCTCATTTGAGTTGGAAACAATTGATCCAACAGATGATGGGTGAATTTGAAACCAAATTCTCAGATAAACATTTCTTGATTGTTATTGACGAGTTGCTGGAATATCTGAAAGGCAGGAAGCCGAACGAACTTAATAACGATCTGATGCTATTACGGCAGTTGGGTGAGGCGTGTGACAACTCACGGTTCAAACTGATGTTTGGTGTCCAGGAGCTGCTGTATCGTTCCCCTGAGTTCCAGTTCCAGGCGGATATGTTGAATAAGATTGAGGATAGGTTTGATGATCTGATCATTACCAAGGAGGATGTATCGTTTGTTGTTAAAGAACGTTTGCTCAAAAAGGATATTCACCAGAAATCTAAAATACGGGAGCATCTGCTGAAATACGCTCACCTTTTTGATGGCATCAATACGAATTTGAATGAGTTCATTGACCTATTCCCGGTTCACCCAAACTATGTAAGCTATTTCGAAAAAATAAAGCATGGTAAAAGCCAGCGGGAGATCCTAAAGGTATTGTCGGTCAAATTTGAGGACATCCTGGATAAGGACGTGCCATCAAACAACCCTGGACTAATAACCTATGATACCTATTGGCAGGATCTCGCCAATAACCCGGCTATGCTCACCATTCCTGATATCAGGATCGTAAGAGATAAAGTGGATATTATCACAGACAGAATTACAAACCACTTCACCGGGGCAAGAAGTAATAAAAAAGGAATTGCTGTAAGTATAGCCCAGGCATTAGCTATCAGGATCCTTTGTGACGACCTGGATAAACGTAATGGTGCAAGCGCACATAGTCTAAAGGAGGATCTTTGTGTGACTATTAATGGCGTTGACGAGCCTGAGTTGCTACTTGCCAACATCGAAAGCACGGCTAAGCAATTGGTTACCGCTACCGCTGGTCAATATGTGGATCAGGATATTATCAGTGCCGATTTTTACATCAGGACAGAAGGTGGTGTTAATATCCCGCAACTCATCAGGGATTATGCGGATGAGGTAATAAAAAAAGATCCTGACCAGGCAGATCAATATTATTTTGATTTCCTCCAGTTTGTTCTGGAGATACAACAAGACTCTTATCGATCCGGCTTCAAAATTTGGGAGCATTCATTGGAGTGGATCGACAAAAAAAGTTTCAGATTAGGGTATATCTTCTTTGGCAACCCCAACGAACGTAGCACTACAGAGCCAATACAGCAGTATTATATATTCTTCTGTCCATTATTTAGCTCAATCAACAGGAACGATGAATCTGATGAAGTTTATTTTGACGTTGCCGGAATGTCTGATGAGTTTAAGGATACCATTTGTTTGTATGGTGCTGCAAAAGCTAAACATAGCTCGGCTCAATCTAACCAAAAGCAATTATTTAGCAACCAGATCACAGAGTATCAGCGAAAAGCCATAGCGTTATTTGATAAGGAATATGCAGACAAAACAAAGGTCATTTACAAGGGCGAGAGTAAGACCTTGAAGTCCTACCCACTGCCAGGTGAGGGTTCTACCAAGGAAATGATTTTCCGCAACGTTGCGGCAAAGGTGTTGAACAAAGCATTCAATGATAAATTTCCTTTTTACCCGGCATTTACCGATTTACCGGCACCCCTAACTAAAGATAATTATGCCGGTACGATAAACGCTGCTCTTAAAAAGATCAGCAACCCATCTCAGCCCAACAGAAACGGAGAAGCCATATTAAGTGGTCTTGGGCTTTGGACAGGTCAGACCATTGCCATACAGAACAGCAAATATGCAGACAGTATACTCAAGAAGCTAAAGGAAGCAGGGGATGGTGCGGTACTGAATAGATCTGAAATTATTTGGGCACACTATGCTGCTGCCAATCTTTGGTATTCAGTAGATTTCAATATTGATTATCAGCTGGAGTTTATTGTACTTGCTGCAATTGCATTTAAAGGAGATATTGAGGTTAATTGGTCTGGTAGAAAAACGCTGTCAGCCACCAACATTGAAACCGTACTTGCACTTACTCAAGAAGACTTTTTTACTTTCCAACACATCAAACAGCCACAGGGAATACCAATAAAAAACCTGAAAGCGTTATTTACATGCCTTGAATTGCCGGATTATACATCTGAATTAGAAAAGCCAGATACCATTCCCAATATAATCACAGCAGCTAAAACGATGGCAGAACGTGTTGTGAAAACGAAAGCAACAGTGGTACAAGGATTAAAATGCAGAAGCGTACCATTATTAAGTGATGAAGAATGTTTAAAAATGAAGGCTGAATTGGAAGCATTGGCAACCATAGTGGATAGTATACAATCTTACAACACCTATGGCAAGTTAAAGTCGTTCCGGTTCACTGAAAGTGAATTGACAGAAGCGTTTAAAGCCTATACCTATTGTGGTCAGGTCGACAAGCTAAAAGCAAAAGCTGAAAAATTCGAAAGTCTTGTAGGGTACTTATATACTGCTCAATCCTACGTAGTACAGGAAGAAAAACCACTTTTCGATGACATAAAAACAGCCATCGATAGCTTGCCGAATGTATTGTCATCCACTAAAGATGCTGACATCAAAAAATATGAGGCGTTACTGAACTCGTTAATTGATAGGTATGCTGACTATTATCTTGGGCAATACACCAGATGCCGGTTGTCGAAACAAGACACGCTGGCTAAGGAACGTATAATGGCTGGTGAGAAGAAACGTATTTGTGATGTTATAAAAGATTCTGAGTTTATCACAAAGACCGAATATGAAAACTGGTTAAATAACATCACCTCATTGCGTGAAGCTGATGTGTCATTAACTAAAGCTAAGGTACTTGAAGAGCCATACCATGACTTTAATCCTCGTGAGTATTACAACAAGCCTACTTACAATATCCATCAGCTTGAAGAACACCTGGACAATATCCTGGAGAAATGGATCAATGCCATGCGTTCGGTATTCAAAGATCCTTCTGTACAAGAGAATATGGATATATTGAAGACAGATGATAAAAAACTTGTTGAAGGGTTTAGGTCTGGAGCTGTTGACTTAACGGCAGACAACTCGCAGAAATTAAGGAATCTGATAGCACAATTTGCCCAAGGTATTGATAAGGTGGAAATAACAATGGATGATATCCGTAAGCAATTGAATAAACCATTGACACCACAAGAGGCGATTGATGCATTAACGACATACATTGATAGTTTGTGTGCCGGGAAAGAAAGAAACAAGGTTAGAATAATTATTAAATAGTCATCCATGGATACAAAGCAAGAGAAAATCGTCTGTTTAGGTAAGACCTTCGCAACCGAAGAAGAACGTAGGGTGTACTTCCGTAATGAACTGCGGAGTAAACTGCCTGAGCTAAAAAAAATAGATGGTTTCCCCATCGGTGAGGATGATGACATCATTGCTTTAAGTGATCCTCCTTACTATACGGCATGCCCAAATCCATGGTTGAATGATTTTATTGACGAATGGGAAAGGGAGAAAGTAAGTAAAAAATCCAGGAATATTTCATTCCAAGTCAACGAGCCTTATGGATATGACGTAAAAGAAGGGGTGAATAATCCTGTATATAACGCTCATTCTTACCACACAAAAGTTCCGCATCCAGCTATAATGAGATTTTTATTGCACTATACTCAGCCTGGTGATATTGTTATTGATTCATTTGCTGGAACAGGAATGTGTGGAGTTGCAGCAAATGCATGTGAAAATCCAGATGCGGAAACCCGGCACAAGATAGAAGCGGAATGGAAAGCTGCATTTGGACAACTCCCATTTTGGGGAAGGCGGAATGCTTTGCTAAGTGATTTATCACCGATTGCATCATTTATCTCGCATAATTACAACTCGAAAATTGATTTAGAGCAATTTTTGAACAGTTCAGACGAACTGTTTGCAAAGGTTGAAAGAGAATGTAACTGGATGTTCGAAACGAGCCATTCTGGAAAAGTAAAAGGTAAAATAAATTACACTGTTTGGAGTGAATGTTTATCATGCCCAAACTGTAACAATGAAATTGTTTTATACAATGCAATTGCCGATAATAAGTCTAATTTTTTATCAGAGTTATTTCATTGCGAAAAGTGCAAGAGTGAACTTGAGAAAAAAGATTGTGATAAAATCACAGCAACTATTTATGATGATTTTTTAAACAGTTCGTTAACTCAAATTAAGTATGTACCGGTATTAATAAACTATTCCGTTGGTACGAAAAGACATGAAAAGAAACCAGATGCCAATTGTATGTAGTCAAACTAAAGTGGACTTATTGTTAGATAGTGTTTCTTGATTTTTTAAAGTTAAAATTTTTTTTTTGTTTTCAGGTGATAGGGGCTAATTTCTGTAAAAAATACCTGCTTTTTCTTCTG
>CAIUZK010000205.1 GCA_903903635.1 uncultured Bacteroidota bacterium | reverse complement strand
GTTCAAATTAATGAAGACTTAAAACTATATGCCTCCGTTATTGATATAAATAAAGAGGAAAACAACGTTATTAAGGATAAATCAAACTTGGAGAACGAGCCTGATAACCTTGATTTACAGGTTCAATTAGCGATTGTATTTTTGAGCATCATCCATTGGAGAAATGATAGAGAAATAATTCAAATTAATTTAGAGTCAGAATTTACAGAACAAGGAATACAAAACGACATTAATGAAATTGAGCCTTTAAGTCATTAAGAATCCAGATTCTTACGCCGTTGCCCAGCATTTGAGCGAAGCGTCCCCGCTTCGCCCCTTTTAGCGCAGCTTCCAGCTAAGCTCTACTATGCTTGTAGCCTCAGGCTACAGTATTTCCATTTTGAATATTACTTATATTATAAAGCAACTTGTATCGTCATTAAGAAAATGCAACATTAAATGGAGGATAAACCAAAATACGACCCGCAAAAACATCACCGGCGAAGTATCCGGTTAAAAGGATATGATTATAGCCAGGTTGGAGCTTACTTTATTACTATTTGTATTAAGGACAAAGAATGTCTGTTTGGGAAAATTGCTGATGGGGAGATGCTCTTAAACGAGGCAGGATTAATGATAGACAAATGGTGGCAAAAAATACCGGAAAAATTCCCTGACATTGAATTAGGCGAATACCGGATAATGCCCAATCATTTTCACGCCATTGTGATCAACGTAGGGGCAGACCCATGTGTCTGCCCTGAGAATAAAAACCTGAACGACCAACTAGTACACCCACGTGTCTGCCCCGAGAATCAAAATTTGAAAGGCCAATTAGCAGACCCACATGCCTGCCCTGAGAATAAAAACCTGAACGACCAACTAACGGTAAACAACGAAAACGCTGCTTTTGAAAATGCTGTCGAACAATTGGTGTTTGGCCTTGGCGCAGAAGGGGGCGAACACATGGGTTCGCCCCTACATATGGTGGTGCAATGGTTCAAAACGATGACGACAAACGATTATATCAGGAATGTAAAGCAAAATGGCTGGCCTGCATTCAATAAAAAATTGTGGCAGCGCAATTATTTCGAACATATAATCCGTAATGACAAGTCCCTTCGAGCTATAGCCAATTACATTTACAACAATCCGGTTAATTGGGGAATGGATAAATTCTTTACTTCTTAAATCCGGATTTAAAATATTAAATACAAAAAACAGCATCTTTTGAAATAAATTTATGCCATCATAAGCATGACAGTTCTAATCAAATGAGATAACATAAAATTATGAGCAAAACCAATAGCAAAAAGTATGAGTGGTCACCGGAACAAGGTGAAGAACTACTCAGCATATTGAAAGCCCGTTTTGAGAAAAACATGAAGCGCCATAAAGGCCTAGAATGGGCGAAGGTGCAGGAAAAGCTGGAGGCGAATAATGCAAATCTCCGGTCGCTGAATGAAATGGAAAGAACCGGTGGTGAACCGGATGTTGTTGGGCATGATAAAAAGACAGGCGATTACATTTTTTATGATTGCTCAGCCGAAAGCCCAGCAGGCCGGCGAAGCTTTTGTTACGACCGCGAAGCGCTGGATTCAAGGAAAGAACACAAACCGGCAAATAGCGTTGTTGATATG
>CAIUZK010000204.1 GCA_903903635.1 uncultured Bacteroidota bacterium | reverse complement strand
TTTATAATTTAATAATATTAAATCAAAATCCATAGATTCAAAATACATTTTCCACAGAAAAGAATCCGTCTTTACGGGATTCGGCGCAATATTATATTCCGAAATAAATATCTGTATTGCTTCCACAACTTCAGATGTACCGGTAATCTTATTTTTAACATCGTAAGTCTTGGTTACAAAAAAACTATCTATTTGCCCGGTAATAGAATCTCTATAAATCCAATAGGTGCCCTTCTTGAAATAAAAATGAGATTTCAATTCGCTGTTTACATCTATATTAAAAGGCTTATTTCTATTGCAGCCATTAAGTATGCAGCAAAAAAAGACAACGTATAAAGTAGTACAAACTCTCATATAAACACATTTATTTGTTCAATAATCATGCCAATTTCAAAGTAGGTACTACCCGACCTCTAACTCATTTAATTCCCTTTTTAATTCATCAACCCTTTTATCCTAATTAATTATATAAAATAAAATGGCGAAAACAGTATGATATTTTAAGAATATATTTCATAACAAACTAAAAAGATCCCTCGCTTACTACCCTTATTTTTTTATGCACTTATTTTTTCTATACTTTACGTTTATAACCAGGCTATTATTTGAATAAGCTGAAACGAAATAGAACATATAAATATTACTATTTTTAACGCATTTGTATAACTCTATCTTATTTTTATCTTTTGGAGCCATTCCTCTACTGAGTAAGGATATGCGATCTTCATTAGGCTGAATAATTATATGGTGTGCATAGGTGCTAATTTGGTTACAATTTAAACTTAAACACCCAAATTTAATAATTAAATATAAAGTGTCTATATTATTTATTTTGTAATATTCGCTAAATATTTTTGAATTGATTACACTTTCCATGGCTTTACAATCTAAATTATACTTACCATTTTGTCCATATAGGTTTTGGCTAACAATTAGCATGAATAAAATAGCTATGGAAAATACTTTCATTATATATGTAGTATTGCTGAAATATTTGTGTCCCCGGCGACTCTCCACTTTTTCGCAGGACTCCTATGATATAAAATGTAAGTTATTAAATTTTATTCAATTAGCGCTCACATATCAGTTACAACCACTTCCTTTTTTAACCTCCTGACCACCAGGCATATACTGACAATCTTTGTGCCCCATTGTCTAAAATTATAATCCAAGGTCAACCAGAATCATTTTTGGTTTCAATCAGCGCATTTGTTTATTTTCGCTCAATGGCCCAATTGCCCCATTTCTTTCACGATAGCCCGCTTACCCCAAACAGTATCGTATCGCTCGATACCGATACTGCCAGGCATATAGCCCAGGTGCTCCGCATGAAACCCGGTGAACAACTTTCGCTCACCGATGGCAATGGGGGCATGGCTACCGGTACCATCCTCGCAGCCGATAAAAACAAATGCAGCATACAGTTGCTGGAGGTTGAGTCGCACGAAGCAAGTAAAGCACAACTGCACGTGATAGTAGCCTTTACCAAAAACACCAGCCGCAACGAATGGCTGCTCGAAAAAGCCACCGAACTCGGTGTGGCATCCATTATACCCGTTGATGCAACACGCTCCGAGAAAACGCATATCCGCATCGACCGGTGGCAGAAGATCCTGCAATCTGCACTCCTGCAGTCCAGGCAATACTTCCTGCCCCACCTGGCCGAAGTTACCCCGCTGAAAAAAGCTTTGGACAATTTCAAAGACAAAAAACAAAAATTTATAGCACACTGCATACCCGGCCAGCCCCGCCACACTTTTTCCGAAATGTTAAATCCTGCTTCCGAAACCGTTATTCTTATCGGCCCCGAAGGAGATTTCACTCCGGATGAAGTAAATTTGGCTACGCAGTTGGGCTACCTGCCTGTATCTTTGGGCAGTCAGCGGCTGCGCACCGAGACAGCAGCTATTGCAGCCGCTGCCTATTTTAATGTATTCAACGATGGCAAAAATTAAACGCTTCTCCCTCGCCCTGCTCATCATGCTGGGTAGCCTGCATGCCGCTGCACAGGGCATCAGGCTGGGCCTGCTCGTGTACAACGGCGGTGGCGATTGGTATGCCAACCCTACCTCACTCAAAAACCTCGCCGCCTTCTGCAACGAGCAGCTACATACCGGTTTCGACCTCAAGGAAGCCCATGTAGAAGTAGGCGCAGCCGATATCTTCAATTACCCCTTTATCCACATGACCGGCCATGGCCGCTGGGCCCTCAGCGATGCCGAAGCACACAACCTGCGCCAGTATCTCGAAGGGGGCGGCTTCCTCCACATCGACGACAACTATGGCCTTGATCCGTATGTGCGCCCGGCCCTCAAAAAAGTATTCCCCGAGCTCGAACTGATAGAACTTCCTTTCACCTACCCCATCTACCACCAGAAATACGACTTTCCCAACGGGCTGCCCAAAATACATGAGCACGACAACAAGCCACCCAAGGGCTATGGCCTCATTTACAAAGGCCGCCTGGTATGCTTTTACAGCTACGAAACCGACCTTGGCGATGGCTGGGAAGACTTCGACGTGCACCGCGACCCACCCGAAAAACACCAGGCAGCCCTCCAGATGGGCGCCAACCTCATCCAGTTTGTCTTTACTATGAATCCGGTAACGCCATAACCATTTTATTACACCTACTGTTAATTAACACCCCCCTCAAATTCAAAATCTACCCTATTGTAACTATCTTCATGCCCTCATTTTAATAAGATAATACGTTTTTATCCATGCAGGAATTAAAATTATTGTGCATCCTGGCTATTATCGCCACCACCACCCCGGCTTTTGCCCAGAAGGAAAAACTGGAGCGGTTGATGGATTATTATGCCGTTCACGATACGTTCAATGGCACCGCGCTTATTGTGCGCAAGGGTAATATTCTGCTTTCCAAAGGATACGGTTACCGCGATGTACACAACAAAATAAAAAACACCGAAAACACAGTTTATCAGATAGGAACCAATACCCGGCAGTTTACCGCCGAGGTTATTCTGCAGCTCGATAGCAAGGGCCGGCTTGGCCTCGAAGACAAACTCTCCAAATATCTTCCCGGTTTCCCAAACGGCGAAAGAATAACCCTGCGCAACCTCCTCACACATTCATCGGGCATATATAACTATACAAAGGACCCCGTATTCACCAATGCCGTTAAGCCTATAAAAAAAGAAGAAATCCTGGAACGTATCAAAAGCCAGCCGCTGGCATTTGCCCCCGGCTCCGACTTTGCCTTTAGCAATTCCAACTACTTTCTGCTGGGCCTGGTAATCGAAAAAATAACTACTAAGAAATATGAACGCGTACTTAAGGAAGACATCCTGCTCACCTGCAGTATGTCGCACTCCGGTTGCGATTTCAGTCAACTGCGCGACGATAATAAAGCCATTGGTTACAACTTCAGCGGAAAAGGTGAATTTGTAGAAGCCCTCGCTTCCGACTCTACCTTAACCTATGCGGGCGCATCGCTCTACAGCAACGCTTCCGATCTGCTCAAATGGCACAGGGCATTGCTGCACCACCGCCTCCTGCCCAAAGACTGGCAGGATCTGGCATTTACCCCGCACAAAAACCAGTATGCCCTCGGCTGGAACATAACCAACATATACAAACGCAAATTCATGGAGCATGCAGGCGAGGTAAACGGATTTACCAGCTACGAGGTGCGCCAGGAAGATGATGATGTATTTATTGTTTTACTGGAGAACGTGAGCCGGCAGGGCGTAGAAGAAAAAGCCATTGCCAATAACATCGTGCAATGCATCTACGACAAAAATTATATACTACCCGGCGAGCGCAAAAAACCAGCAGTAGCTGTTGTACCCGTACCGGAAAACACCCAAAGGCCCGAAACTGCGCCAAAGCCCGAAAAAAAGGCAAAACCCGTTAATCCGGCTAAGTATAAGAAATTCACCGGCGATTTTGAGATCACCCCCGCATTCACAATTACTTTCAGTATTGAGAACAATGAACTGGTAGCAGCTACTCCCGACCAGAAATCAATTAAAATGGTGCAGGAAAGCGAAACCATGTTCCGCACAACCGGCTGGAATGCCGAAATTGAATTTATTAAAGATGCCAAAGGCGCCTATAACAAAATAGTACTGCATCAGCAGGACCAACTGATACCCGGAGTCCGGGCAAAATAAAATTTGAATTTGCCTGCGGGGTATTTAATACTTCAGCCTTGCCTCCACCTTTTTCAGGTAGGCAAGTGTCTCTCGACTCACCACATTGCGTTTTTCGGTAAACGGTATCCGTAACACCTGCCCAAGGGCAACAAAAAAAGTACCATAGTGCCCGCCTGCCAATCGCAGGTATTGCACTCCCCAGCCTGTTGCTGTGCTCACAAAATACCTGAACGGCAGATAGCGCCAGGCTACCTTGCTTTTGTTTACCCACTGCATCTGCAGCTTCCTGAAATTGGGGGCACGCCCCAGCGGCGATTCTTTATGCAATATGGTAATGCCGTTATCAAACCCGATAGTGTAACCTGCATTCAGAATACGGTAACCCAGGTCATACTCCTCCATGCCGTAATGAAAATCGGTAGGATACACCCCTGTTTTGGCCAGCACCTCACGCTTCATCAGGTGAGCGCAGCCTATAAAATACGAGGTAAGAAACCGTGGATTGGCAGCATACTTTTCATATTGCTTGTGCGGAAAAGCATTAATCTGCACCTGGTGATTATCATAATAAAGCACACGTAGGGATATCACTCCGGTATGCGCTTCAGTAAAGAACGGCTCATGAAAAAGGAATCCCAGGCGGTAAAGATCATCAGGTTGGGTAAAAACCACATCATCATCCACCACCAGCATCAGGTCGCCCTTTGCTATCTGCATCAGCCTGTTGCGGCCACGGGCCACACCCAGGTTTTCATCACTCATTATGTAGCTGATCTTAAGCTCCGGATGGGCTGCCACATAATCCTCCACCTCTTTATACGATTCGGTAGAGGCATTGTTAAGCACCAGTACCTCCTTTAGTACATCCTCAGTGCGCACCTGTGTGCCCAGGTTCACCAGCAACTCCAGCACATCGGCAGGCCGGTTGTAGGTTATAATAAGTATGGATATTGTATCTGGCATTTGCGTGCATAAAATTACGGCATACAACCGTAAACCCCAAACCACCAAATCCTGATTAAGTAAATCCTTTTAACTGTTCGTAATATCTGAATTTTGTGATTAGGCTGTTGAGAAAATAAGACATTATCCTACCTTTAGAATATGGAAAAACGTTTCAACCTCAGGGTATATGGCCTTTGGATAGATGATGATAAAATACTCATTAACGAAGAGATTATCAGGGGCAAGCCGTATATCAAATTTCCCGGCGGCGGACTCGATTATGGCGAAGGAATCATTGATGGATTGAAACGCGAGTTTATCGAAGAACTGAATATCCCCGTTGAAATCCTCAGCCACTATTACACCACCGATTTCTTCCAGTTATCCGCCTACGACAATTCGCAGGTGATAAGTATCTATTACCGTGTGTCCGCCACTGTCCCTGATGTATTTGTAAACCATGTACCCAATGAACGAACGTTCTGGTTTCCCATCGCAGCTATTACGCCCGATACCTTTACCCTGCCCATTGATAAAAAAGTAGGCATCATGCTCAAAGAACAATTTGGATAATAATCCATATTGGTCTTGCACCAAAATAATAGGCAGCCTATATACAAAACTCAATATTGTGCCCTGAAGTATTGCATCCCGGCCCGGTCTGAAGTACATCATAAACAAATTCAATATCCCTATCGACCGTTACAGGCTCATACCCATTACCTTTGCCGCTTATGAAACTATTAATGCAATATCTGGGCCGTTACAAGCTCATGATACTTCTGGCTGTGGTGTTGGCAGCCATCAACCAGAGTTTTTCCCTGCTTAACCCTATTATGGCGGGTAAAATTCTGGATCAGCTCGTTAACCATCCCCATTTTGAGGATGCCGGCAAACTGATACCCCGCGACAGTGGCCCATACTTCAACCTGGCACTGGTATATATTGGCATGATCATGGGAATCGCCATGGTATCCCGTATAGCCAAAAACTTTCAGGACTATGTAGTGAATGTGGTGATCCAGAAATACGGCGCACGCCTCTATACCGATGGATTGCGACATGCCCTCCGCCTTCCCTACCAGGACTTCGAAGACCAGAGCAGCGGACAAACACTTTCCGTGCTGCAAAAAGTGCGTACCGACTGCGAAAAGTTCATCAATTCCTTCTTCAATGTGTTGTTGCCTACTATTGTCGGTATCATCTTTGTTATCATTTTTACCATCAAGCTCAACCCCTTCCTGCCACTGGTATACCTTGGCGGGGCAGCAGTGTTAGGCCTGCTTACCAGCGCCCTCAGCAAGCGCATAAAAACCGTTCAGAAAAACATCGTTCGCGAAACCAATCAACTGGCCGGCTCTACTACCGAATCATTGCGTAATATAGAACTGGTAAAAAGCCTCGGCCTCACTCACCAGGAAATACGCAGGCTCAATGCCACCACCATCAAGATCCTCCAGCTCGAATTAAAGAAAGTGCGCAGCATACGCACCATTTCTTTTATACAGGGCACCTTCGTCAATTTCCTGCAGCAGGTTATTGTTATGAGCCTTTTGTACTTCATTTTCAGGGGCACTATCTCTCCGGGGCAGTACCTTACACTCCAGTTCTTCTCCTTCTTTATTTTCAACCCCATGCAGGAGATCGGCAATGTGATCCTATCCTACCGCGAGGCCGAGGCATCGCTGCACAATATGGAAGAACTGCTGAAGAAACCAATGGAATATACCCCCGAAAAACCAGAGGCTATCAATGGCATTGAAGAAGTAAAATTCGATGATGTAACCTTCAAACACAACAGCTCATCACGTGCCGCGCTCGAAGACATTTCGTTCACAGTAAAACTGGGCGAAACCGTAGCGTTTGTTGGACCATCAGGTAGTGGCAAGACCACTCTGGTAAAACTGCTTGTGGGCCTGTACCATCCGGGGCATGGCCATATTTACTACAATGGCCATGAAGAAAGTAAAATTGACTACGAAGAGTTGCGCATGCAAATGGGACTGGTAACCCAGGACCCGCAACTGTTTTCGGGAACCATTAAAGAAAATTTATTGTTCGTAAATCCTGCCGCTACCGCAGCAGATATTAACGCTGTATTGCAACAGGCTTCCTGCCAAAACCTGCTATCACGTGCCGAGAAAGGGCTGGAAACAGTGATTGGCGAAGGTGGATTAAAACTATCCGGTGGTGAGCGCCAGCGCATATCTATTGCCCGTGCACTATTGCGCAAACCCCGTCTCATGATATTCGATGAGGCTACCTCTGCGCTCGATTCGCTCACCGAGGATGAGATATCACAAACCATTCGCAACATCACTTCTCAGCGGCAGCATATTACCATCATGATCGCCCACCGACTCAGCACCATCATGCATGCCGACCGCATCTACGTATTGGAGAAAGGCAATGTAGTAGAAACAGGCAGCCATGCTACCCTGCTCGAAGAAAAGGGCCTCTACTATGCCATGTGGCGCCAGCAGATAGGCGAAAGAAAAGAACCAGCAATAAAGAAATCAATAGTATAATAATAAGGCCGGAGTAATAACATGCTCCGGCTTTTTCAATCTAGCACTTCAGTACCTTCTTCTTCTTGCCATGGTTCCCCCTGGCAATAGCCTTATTGATGTATTCTGCTGCATCAGGAGTTTTGCAGGCTGTACCCTCTTTTATTACAGTCACCACTCCTATATTTTGTGCAGTGGCTATGGCAGCGTCAGTAAGTTCTTTAATGTATGTGCCTGTACCAATAATAAAACCATTCATAGCCGAGCGCACCCTGTCTTTGGCAGTAGGTATTTTTTTCGCCACCCTGGCCAGTAGTTTCGCGAAAGCCTTTATATCCAGTGCTGCATCTGGCTTCAGTGCTGCCAGTCCGCCCAGTGTGGCCCATCCGGCAGCGGCAATATGTTCCTCCTCCGAATCGATCCATTCCATGGCCAGTTCAAAGCCATACCGGCTGCCAGCCGTTACCCATGGCACTGTGTATTCACTGATGTTGCTCGACACAGCCATTTTCACCCAGGTTTCCAGGTCCTTTTTGGTCATCTTGTCATCATCAGCTATCAGGCCAGCAAGGTACATGGCATCCGCATTGCCGGTTATATACAGCTCATTAGCCAGCTGATAATCTTTCCTTATTTTCTTCTGAATTAATTTGAGGTATTCCACCTTCACACCAAAAAATGGTTCCTTAACGCCATGTTTCAGCAATATCTTTTTTATGCCCTCATTCCCATAACCAGCCAGTTCGGCCATAACTTCTTTACAGGTCATCACCATTAAATTAATCGAATCCCAAATTCCAAATCCCAAAATCCAAATCCCAAATCCCAACTATTCAACTATTCAACCTATCAACCTATCAACTTATCAACCAATCAACCAACTTATCCCTCGCCCGCCATAGCTTCAGCGAAGGCGGGAACCTTTCAACCAATCAACCAATCAACCAATCAACTTGTCAACCTATCAACTTGTCAACCTATCAACTAGTCAACCTATCAACTAAACTACCTAAACAACTCTTCCTTACTCTTTGGCCGCTGCTCTATCAGCCATTTAAACTTGCTGAGCTTGGTGTTCGGCAGATCCGCCTTATCCATAGGCGTAAGCGTTTGGTGTGCATCCCGGTCCAGCTTTATGGTCTTAATTTTCTGGTCATTAAAATATATGAACATCCTGATACTCGATGCCTGGCAAACACCCAGGTAAGCGCCTGCATCATTCTTGCTGTAATAGATGCACTCCGCATCAGGTTTTACCACCATTTGCTTTATCGCATTACTATCGAAATAAGCGGTAAGTGTCCTGCCCTGTATCTGGTCCCAGATCTTTGCTTTTTCAGGCCCCGATTGCGATACGATCAGCGCATTATTAGGCACATACATTTTCCTTAAAGTAGTACTGTCCAGTTGCATCAGAATAGTATCTCCTGTTATCTGGCTGTTGTGCGACCAGGCTATCGGGCTATATATCATTCTTATCAGCGAGTCGGCCCGGGTATAGCACACGCTATCGCATTTGCCCTGCAGTGAATCGGAAAAGATAAGCACATGATGATAGCCAATAAAATAAAGCGGGGCGGTTGTATCTGCCGCCGCCGAATCAGGTATTGTGGTAATTACACCCAATTTTTCAATGGTCCCTTTTTTATTCTTCTTCTTTACTGTTTTAGCCGGGGTACTCTTCAATAACTTTTTCTGAACCACTTCCCCTCCGGTATCATCTTTCGAAACGGGCACATGAAACTTTGAGCTCATAACAGGCCCCGCAATATCGGCCATGGCTGTATCCGGCTGCACCAATATCACCATCCCTGTATCATTCCGTTTTAATCCCAAACTGTCTTTTGCAAATCCCTTACCAGCCGGTAAGCCATGTACAACCGAATCTTTTACCGGCTTAAGTTTTATATCCTTACCATCTGCCAGCTTTAAACTATCTGCACCCGCCTTTTTATTGGCAACTACACTGGGCTTACTGCGCACCATAGGAGCCGAGTAAAAAGTATCGGCCCTTATATAGATGGTATCCTTACCATTCACCTGTTCAAGTACAGGTTTTATTGTAGCCCACAATTTCCTTTGCTTCTGAAAATACTCTGCCCTGCCGCAGTACATGGTTGAATGTTTGGCTGTATCTATCGACCTTACATGGCCCACTGCAATACCATATCCCGTCTGTTTGTTATAGTAAAGCGAATCCCCTTCTATATACTGTCCGTCATTCCAGATTTTCGAGAAGCCTTTAAAATGCGCTATCCCCAGTTTACCATCATACCAGCCGTCCGATGTTTCCAGTATTGATCGCCCGCTATCCCTGGTCACTACCGATTTTGCATAAAACACGGTCACCTTGGTTTCCGTATTATACATCATATCCTCGCTCTTTATCCTGTATTGTGTATCAATTACTTTTGCATTCCCTCTGAACCTGGCTTCCTTTTGCTGAATGCTATATTCACCTTTATTACTGGTCACTGTTGTTGAGTCATTGTACAGCCTGCCTCCATTATCATAAATCGCCAGTTTCAATCCCAGGTTGTAGGTCAGGGTTGCACAATCCAGGTTATTCTTACCATCAGTCATGTGCACATTACCATTCATGAAAGCCAGCTTTTTATCAGATGTATACTTAAGGTAATCGCTGGTGCCATGTGTGCCTCCTGCCTGGGCAATCCGCACATTGCTGAAGGCCTCAAAGTTTCTAGTTGTGTTGTTCTGTAGCGCGCTGTCGCAATACAAGGTATCGGTACCCTGTCGCAGAATCACACTGCCATTGAACCACGTAAACTCTCCGGAATCAGTTTTTATCACTGTCATCCGGTCCATATTATCCATATGTATTGTGATCCTGGAGGTATCTTCTGTTTGCGAACTGGCCTTATAGCCTGTCAATATAAGGCTAACAAGAAGTAGGATAAAAGCAGGAACATTTTTAACCAGTGACTTTTTCATTCTCCTGCCTTTGGGCCTTATTTTTATTTTATTAAAACGGAATACCTGTTTCAAAACCTGGCACCGGTCTACTGCTTTGCCTTACCGAAAATAGTTACGTTAATATATCTGCCGGGGTGCGCCTTAATATCTTTTTCAAGACTGTCCAGCGACTTCATCGAGCTGTTCAGGTTATTATACAAATCCTTGTTGTTGATAAGCAAGCCCAATGTCCCCTGGTTGCTGTTTATTTTATCTGCAACCGCTTTCAACTCGGCTACAGTAGCCCTGATATCTTCTACGGTCTTCTGTATCGGCGCGTTGCTCATCTGCCTGGTTACGCTGCTCACATTGCCCAGTATTCGGTTTAGCGTGTCGTTGTTCTTAACAAGATTGGCGCTGAAGCTGTTGGCATTATGTAGTATCGTGCTTATCTCCCCGCTTTCCTTTTTCAGCGATTCCGATAATTCCGCCAGATTACTTGCCGTGATCCTTATCGATTTGAGCGCCGCAGCTATTTCAAGCTGATTTTCAGCATTAACCACTGCATTTACACTCGACAGTGTGGTATCAAAATTAGAGATGGTATTCTTCAGTTCCCTTAGCCTGGGCGTCAGTTCTGCCGATACATTATCCACAATCCCCCCTTCCCTGGCGGTAAGTAATTGCGCGCCCTTGGGCAGTATGCCAGGCCCTGATCCGATATCCAGCCTGATCATTTTTGTACCCAGCAGGTCAAATGATTCCAGGCTGGCAATTGTACCTAATGGCAATTGTATATCCTTGCTGATCGAAACCGTTACTCTTACACCCTTGCCCGGCTCCAGGTGCATAGCTGCCACATGGCCCACATTCAATCCCTTTATCTGCACATTGGCCGAATTCTGCAATCCCTCCACACTATTGTAATAACAATAATATTCCTGGTCGCTTGAGAACAGATTTGCACCCTTAAGAAAATAAAACCCAACAAAGAAGATCACCAGTGATATTACCGCCAACAACCCAATCTTTGCTTCCTTTGATAAAGCCATAATTATTTACTCAATAGTTTGCAAAAGTAGGAAAAAGAATATAGCGATTACCTATATTAACTATAAATCCATTTTGCCGCCCGGTTAGGAGATAAATTCCTTAACCCCTTGCTGGCAGGCGCTTTCACGCCTTTCTGCCCTTTCTTCAAACGCAATTTTTAATATTTTTTTACAAATACCCCCCAAAAACCAAAGTTTTAACCTTTCTTTTACGTCAATATTAGCAGTCCGCTTTCAAAACCATGCGCCTCACCACTACAGGAAAGTACCAATTTCAGTATTTACAACCAACCCTGTTTTTGCCCAAAGCCAACCCGGATTGTCCGGGAAAAACTTCCATTGGTTGCGGATTTTTTTAATGATGCGCGAAAGGATAGCAAACGCATTGATATTCTTACTGCGCCTGCCTGGTTTTAGTATAGTGGTTTCCAATTTGCCCGACAAGCCTTCGTATATAGGCAAGAACATATAGCAATAGTCTCCATAGTAATCGTTATATAATGCAAGTTGCTGCCCACCGTATGTAGTGTTATCTGTATCATCTGAAATACCCTCTGGGTAATCATCTGGTCAAAGCTATGACGGACGTAAGAAGGATTGCGTTCATCCCGAAGGCAGGATGTAATAGATTTAATAATCCCAACTTGTTGTTCACATTCTTTAAGCAGCAGCAATCCGCCATCAGAAGAAACATCAGCTCCTGTAAAACTTAATCCTATTTCCTATTCTGGGCTAGTTTCCTATCTTTGTTATGCAAATTTCGATGCCATTATTTGGAATTATCTACGAATTCTACAAAAACTACGGCTTTATTTGATATTTTTAAAGTAATTTCCATGAATGACATCAAAGATATATATAAAAACTATAAAAAATACTTGCATCTATTTACATTTGCATTTATTTTACTTGTCATAATCCATTCACTTATAAAATTTCCCATCCTAAGCCCTGTAGAGGTTGGTGATGAAGGATATTACCGTTTAGAAGTGGAACATCTGGCTAAGTTCGGATTATATAATTCCTTGTCACAGGGTACTTCTGTTGTCTATTCCTGCTTTATTTACCTTTTTGCGAAAGTGTTTTCTATAAAATTTCTTGTTAGTGCACGCATATTAACTATTTTGTTTTTCCTCGTCTGCTGCAGGTTATTCCTGAAGTGTTTTGAACTATTTAAAGACATAAGTTATTCCGAAAAATATATGGGACTTGCCTTTTTTGTCTTCATTGCTTCCAAGTGGCTGATGAAAGGGCTGCCGGATTTAGTTAGTATTTCTTTTCTATTGACTGCTTTTTACTTATTGTCAACTTCGAATAAATACAAGTACCTCATATTTTCTGGCATTCTTATATTTATAGGGTTTGCAATCAAACCAACAGTCCTTTTTGCATTACTTGCACTGACAATTTTTGTGTTTTTAAAAAACAGGAAAAAGCAAACCTGGATTCAGAATGCAATCAGATCCAGTCTTTTTATTTTCAGTTTTATTTTCTGCTTTGTCATTTACCATATACCCGGCTTTCAAACTTATCATAAATTAATGTTGGAAGATAAAAGTCATTATTATGTAAATGGTATCAGGCTAAAAGATAGCCAGAATTGGAATGAGTTGAATATATATTATGAACTGTATAATGTAAATAATAAACCAAACAAATGGTCAGTGACCTGGACTGAAGTTGATAGTTTTAAACAACAACATCCGGATATAAATCTTAACTTAACTTATCCTGAGTATGTTAAAAATCATTCTTTTCTATGGGCTAAAAAATTGAGTTATAGCATTTTCATATCATTACCTTGCCAGATACAAAGAGGTTTCTTTTTTGCAAAATGGACCTCAATAAATAATATAGTTAAAAATACAAATGTTATATACGCAATATCATTTCTGATTATTACTGGTATATATTTTTTCGAACTAAAATTTATCAAACAAAATGTGCTTCTTTTTTCTGTGTTCTTTTTGTATTTTTCATTCCTCTCCATTTATGTCATTCCCCAATTAGAAGATAACTGGTTGTTATATTGCTTACCTTTTTTAGCACTTCCGGTTGTGAAATTCCTTGTACGGTATGTTAACATAATGATTTTGCTTACCCTCCAGTTTCTTTATGTATTTATTTAGCCTGGTCATCCTGACTAAGACTATATTCCGTAGCAGAGGTCAAATAGATTTTGGCATTTGGGAATAGCGAACTCTTGAACATCCAAAGTCATTTGGAATGCCTGGTCTTATGAAATAAATCCTTCTGATTAGAACATCCTTTCAAGCCGCTCCCTATTTATGAAATTCAACAAATAGACCATATGTATTGTCGCCATACTCCTTCACCAAATCCTCCGATCAGATCTCATTTAAACCAAATAACTACTTATAACATCTTCCCGCATTCGCATCATATTTCAAATATGCGCCCTCCCCAAAAATTTCTTACTTTTGCGGCATGGTAGCCACACTGGAACAAGCCACTAAACTGGGTCTTCGCGAAGAAGAATTTGAAAAGATAAAACAGATATTGGGCCGTACCCCCAATTTCAACGAAACTGCTATGTACTCTGTAATGTGGAGTGAGCATTGCAGCTATAAAAATTCTATTAAATGGCTCAAAACCCTCCCCCGCGATGGTGCCAGGTTGCTGGTAAAAGCTGGTGAGGAAAACGCAGGTCTCGTTGATATTGGCGATGGCATGGGCTGTGTGTTCAAGATAGAAAGCCACAACCACCCCTCGGCTATCGAGCCCTTCCAGGGCGCGGCTACGGGTGTGGGCGGCATTCACCGCGATATATTTACCATGGGTGCAAGGCCTATAGCCTCGCTCAACTCTCTCCGTTTCGGCAAGGTAGATAATCCTAAAACAAGGTGGCTCATCAAGGGTGTGGTCAAGGGCATTGGCCATTATGGCAACTGCTTTGGCGTGCCCACTGTAGCCGGTGAGGTATACTACGAAAGCTGCTACCAGACCAATCCGCTGGTGAATGCCATGAGCGTGGGTGTGGTGAAGCTGGGGCAAACCGTTTCGGCCACTTCGCATGGCGAGGGCAACCCGGTGTTTATAGTGGGCGCATCTACAGGTAAAGACGGTATTGGCGGCGCTTCCTTTGCATCTGCCGACATCAGCGAAAACAGCGCCGAGTCGCTGCCATCTGTTCAGGTAGGCGATCCGTTCGAAGAAAAGAAACTCCTTGAGGCTTGCCTCGAAATGATACCCGGCGGCGCCCTTATAGGCATGCAGGATATGGGTGCGGCGGGCATTACCTGCAGCACCAGCGAAATGAGCGCCAAGGGCGAGCATGGCATGATCATCCACCTCGACAAGGTGCCTACCCGCCAGAACAATATGAAGCCATGGGAAATGCTCCTCTCCGAAAGCCAGGAGCGCATGCTCATCGTGGTTAAGAAGGGCAGGGAAGCCGAAGTACAGACCATATTTGATAAGTGGGATATCCATTGTGTGCAGATTGGTGAGGTGACCAAAGACCTGAATCTTAAGTATTACATGAATGGCGAACTGGTGGCCGATGTGCCTGCCGAAAGCCTGGTGCTGGGCGGTGGCGCTCCTATTTACGAGCGCGAATACCGCGAACCTGCCTATTTCGAGCTCATCAATAAATTCAACATAGCCGATATCAGGCAGCCTGCCGACTTTAAAGAAGTAGCATACCAGCTCATACAGTTGCCCAACATAGCCAGCAAGCGCTGGATATATGAGCAGTACGACAGCATGGTAGGAACCGGCAACACGCATACCAACGAGGCCAGCGATGCCGCAGTGGTAAGGGTGCATGGCTCGGCCAAGGGCATTGCCATGACTACCGACTGCAACAGCCGCTATGTTTTTGCCGACCCTTACAAGGGCGCCATGATAGCGGTAAGCGAGGCAGCAAGGAATATTGTATGCAGTGGCGGCCTGCCTGTGGCCATCACCAATTGCCTCAACTTTGGCAATCCATACAATCCCGAAGTATACTACCAGTTTGTAAATGCCATTAAGGGCATGGGCGAGGCCTGCCTTAAGTTCGATACCCCCGTTACCGGTGGCAACGTTAGCTTCTACAACCAGAGCGAAGACGGCCCGGTATACCCTACCCCTACCATTGGTATGGTGGGTGTGCTCGACAAGCTCGATCACAAAATGTCGCTCAGCTTCAAGCACTCAGGCGACAGTATCTACCTCGTGGGTGTGAACCGCGAAGACATCAATTGCTCCGAGTACCTGCATCATCTGTGTGGCGTTACACACAGCCCTGCGCCGCACTTCGAGCTCGAAGAAGAGTACCAGGTACAGCAGGCCATAGCACGGGTCATAAGCGAGAAACTGGTTAAGTCTGCCCACGATATTTCCGAAGGCGGTTTGTATGCCAGCATGCTCGAGTGCGCCATGGCACGGGGCCTGGGCTTTACGCTGCACACCGGCACC
This sequence comes from uncultured Bacteroidota bacterium, assembly GCA_903903635.1. GTDB lineage: Bacteria > Bacteroidota > Bacteroidia > Chitinophagales > Chitinophagaceae > Nemorincola. The sequence goes on along the minus strand of CAIUZK010000204.1, from coordinate 2,420 downwards.
GGCATCCGCAAAGATGCTGTGCTGTTTGGCGAAGGGCAGAGCAGGGTAGTGGTTACCGTTAACCCCGATCTGAATTCCCTCTTCGAAGCCGAACTCAAAGGCGTTCCCTTCACCCGCATTGGCCACGTAAACGCCAACAGCGAGATAGTAGTCGACAACGAAAGCTGGGGCTTCGTCTCCGACTGGAAGGATGCTTATGATGGGGCACTGGAGCAATTGTTGAATCCCTGATTTCTGAATTGATTTTGCAATAAATAGGAAATGCTGATGGCTTAGGCTTTCAGCGTTTTTTTTTGTTCCTGGTATGCATCCACAGTTAATTTAAGCACACCTCAAAACCCGTAATGCTCCTATTATCTGGTGCTTTATGTCATTTAATATAATCGAAAAGTTGTTCAGTGATTTACGGAAATCAGAATTTTTATTTTTGTCATAACGCTATTACTACTATATAGCTTCAGTGGCTATGGCACACTTGTACCACATCACACTATTTAGCAAAAAAAACACGAGTCATTGTAAGGAACGAAGCAACCTCACATAACATGAACCACATAACACAAGCCACACAACAAGAGCTGCGTAACACAGCTCCCCGCCTGATGAATTATTGTTACTGCTGAATGGCTATTTTGCTGCTGTAATTAATATGGGCGCCCTTGATGGTTATCAGGTAAATACCATTCTCCGGTTTACCCAGGCTAATCAGTTTTTCACCGCTGGTTGCATCAAAGTTCAAACCTGATTTGCTGATGCTGCGCCCGGTAATATCATATACTTCCATTACTGCAGTACCGGTAGTTTGATTGTTCCAGCTTATCTTGATATCGCCTGCCGCCGGATTTGGATAGATGTTCACAGATCCTGAACTGGCAAGTGAAGAAACAGCTAGCGACGAAGCAACTGTAACAGTAGTATATACTTCGCAGGTTCCGCCCAGTGAATAAGTTATGGTAGCCATGCCTGCTGCTACTCCCGTTACAATGCCCGAGGTTATTCCTACAGTAGCCACTGCGGTATTGCTGCTGGTCCAGGTTCCTCCTGTTACAGCATCAGCCAGTGTAGTTGTGTGGCTTGCCGGCAGTGTAGTTGTACCTGTTATTGCAGCAGGATGCACGGAAGGTGATACCCGGGTATAAAAAGTATCGATTGCGCCCGATAAGTTTGGCGTCATTATTACTGCATAGGTGGTTGTAACTGCCGGTGCAGGTATGGTCACCGATGCTGTTGTTCCCAGTGTAGACAGGTATGTGGCAGAATCAGTCCATCTGTATGTGGCATAACCAACCGGAGCTGTAAGGGCGGTTGTAGTATCATCGCATGGTACCCGCGATCCGGTTTCAAAGCAACCGCTAACATCTATATACCCATATCCGAAATGCCCTGCAGTTCCACATCCCGCTACTATGAATTTAACTATAATAGTCTGTCCGGCATACCCTGCAAAATCAATGCTACCCGTGGTCCATGGCTTGTAATAAACATTGATACCTGTTGTGGATAGTAAAAATCCCGGAGATGTCGGATATTCCATCAAAGGAAATGTAATAGCAGCGCCTGTGGCGGAGTCCACCGCTGTTACCTCAAAAATGGGTTGTTGCGATATCGGATGCATACCATCCTGCAGCACAGCCGCATAATGATAGATAAGGCTGTATGTGCCGCTCGTTGGTAAACTGATATTATAGCTTGCCGCATCAGCATTATTGTTGATGGTATCATGCGCAAGTTTAAGCGAATAAACGCCATATCCCACAACAGGAAATAATCCATACGGATCTGTACCCGGTAAGGATGTGACCTGATGCAAACCAAAAACAGGGGCAGTCGAAGTCAGTGAAAAAATATGACCCGAAGCCACTGTTCCTTTGTAGCAGGTCCAGGATGCGGTGGAGCCTGCTTCAAAATCAATGTTGGGTGGCACAAAAGTCTGTGCATTAACTGCGAGAAAATTGCCGGCCAGTAGGGCGGAACAAAGGAGTATTTTGTTGAAATACATAAATAAGGTTTTTGAAGTTTAAAAGAAATAAATGTACATATTATCTGATAGTTATTACAACTTACCGATAATTTAATTGACAATTTGATATAATGTGTTGTGGCCTTCTGGTATGTTTTTCAATCTGAATAATCCGGAATCTGGCATGGTTGTTGCTGTAATATCTACTTAAATCACTTAAATATTTTTTTTGTTTGTTGAAAACATAATATTTATCTTTACTTAGAGATTGAGATAAATATTCTTAATCATATACACCGCTAATTTTAAATCAATTTAACCTTAGGGAGACTTTCAAAATAATTCCTACAAAATTACAAAAACAATGCATATATTTGTATAACCAATATGCTATTGTGTGATTACAAAGTACGATAAAAAGACTGAAATGCTTATGCAAGTACATTTCAGCAGGTTATCA
>CAIUZK010000203.1 GCA_903903635.1 uncultured Bacteroidota bacterium | reverse complement strand
GCCTGAGTCGAGTGGTTTGATAAGGTAATTGCCATTTATATCAACAGTTACATCAGAGATAAGGTTTTTGTTTTTAAATGCTTTTAGGCTGACGTTAGGCAACGGAGTTTTATCACTATTCAGAACCTGTCCCGCCAATTCCTGAGCACATATTAAGGTGCATTGAAACAGCAGTGCCAAAACAAAGGCCATGAGCAAGAGGTAGCGCGTTTTCATTTTAGTGGGGCATTTGGTTTATTTCGTAGTGCCTGAAGACTCGCTTTGTGGGGTTATTTATGTCAAACATTGGTTGAGGGCACTGAAGTCGGATAATAAATTCCTCGTTTATTGAATTATTCCGGGCGCGAAGCGCGAAATTGCAAGTTGTCGTATCGCGATATAAATTCCGTTAGCGCCGAAGGGGCGGTACTAACGGGATTGGTATCGCATTTAAGGTTTGTCATTTTCAATTAGCTTGTGTATAGTAAAGAGCGTGATGCCGAGCGCGAGGCTGTTGGTGGGGAGCACCAACAGCGGCGGTAAATTGGAATGTGCTCACTCACGTTATTTTACTGTTTCAATTGGATATTTGTATGAGTGCCGCCTGCAGGATTGTGAAAGGTGGTAAATACAATTATATTTTATCCTACCTTTAATGCATAAAAATCCTGTTGCATAAAATTATAAATACACAATTATGAAAAAACAATATTACCTGTTGATGGTTGTTTTGCTGGCAATGGGGCCGGTAAATCAATTACGGGCCCAAAATATCATTTCTGTGGCTGGTGTAACCACCATGGGCTATAATGGTGATGATGGCAGGGCGTTGTATTGTGAACTACATTGGCCTGAGGCAATAGCGCTGGATGCTTCGGGGCAAATTTATATAGCTGATGGCAATAATAATGTAATCAGGAAAATAGACGGGGCAGGTATTATTACTACGGTTGTTGGATCGGGTTTTGAAGCGGGTACAGGCACAGGTGGATTTGGAGGGGATGCAGGGCCTGCAACAGCGGCCAGGTTGTATTATGCATCGGGCGTTGCTTTTGATGCCGCCGGAAACATGTATATAGCCGATAAAATGAATCACCGTATACGCATAGTTGATCCGACAGGGAACATTAACACATTTGCCGGTACCGGTGTTGCGGGATTTGGGGGTGATGGCGCGGCAGCCAATGCAGCCAAGCTAAATAAGCCCACCCGCGTGACGGTAGATGCTGCCGGAAACGTATATATTGCTGATGCAGGAAACCATTGTATCAGGAAGGTGGATGCAAGTGGCGTTATATCCACCATTGCTGGTGTGGGTGGCAGTTCGGGATTTTTAGGTGACGGAGGACCAGCAAATGTTGCCAAACTGAACAATCCGATTGATATGACCGTTGACCCTACCGGGAATCTTTTTATTGCTGATAATATTAATAACAGGATCCGTAAAGTAGATGGATCAGGAAATATAAGTACTTATGCCGGGATCGGGTATCCGGGTTATTCGGGCGACAGCGCCGCGGCTACCAATGCAAATATTTTTCAGCCATCCGGCATTGTATCGGATGCTGCGGGCAATATATTTTTCTCTGATTTTGCTAATGCAAGAGTGCGCAGGATTGATGCGGTAACCGGTATTATCACCACATTTGCCGGCAACGGGACATCTGGTTATGGCGGAGATGGCGGACCAGCCAAGGCCGCGGAGATCTATTTTCCGCAAGGTCTGGCGGTAAATACCATGGGTGGCGTTTACATTGCCGATAAGGCTAATAACAGGGTACGTTATGCCAGCAAAACACTTGGTACTGAAGCACTGCAGCAACAGCATTCAGGCATTGGGGTCTACCCGAATCCAAACAACGGCGTTTTTACCATAAGCATTGCTTCAGGAACCAATGAGCCGGTAAGTGTAACGATTACTAATTGTGCGGGGCAGAAGGTAAATGAATTTCGGGGGGCTACCAACCAGCCGAATGAGCTAAGAATGGATGTGCCGCCGGGTATCTATTTTATAAGTGCGGTTACGAGTCATGGTGTGCAGAATGAAAAAGTGGTAATCAGGTAAGGAACGATGACTAAATAACTCCCACCATCTTACTCGTTCTATCCCATTTTTATTTCGTTGTAAAAGTCTTAAAATAATTTATTATTCGCAGATTTTACGTCTCATAAAAAAGAAATATAACTTCGCAATATGGTGGAACTTATTTCATCAACGTTCCTAATATACGATATTTTTGCACAAAAAAACACTCAAAACATAGCCCTTTACGGGCATTTACCAATTTCATGAAATTACATATTCTTGCTATTGCCGCGCATCCTGATGATATAGAATTAAGTTGTGCAGGAACATTGATAAAGCACTCACTGGCCGGTCAGGCTACAGGCATTATAGATCTTACCGAGGGTGAACTTAGCACCAGGGGAACAGTGGCCAACCGATATGAGGAGGCCAGAAGGGCGGGTGAGGTAATGGGCGTAAAAGTGCGCCACAATGTGCAAATGGCGGATGGCTTTTTTAAAAATGATGAGGAGCATATCAGGAGGTTAATACCCTATATCAGGCGGTATCAGCCGGAAATAGTTCTTGGTAATTCGCTTCATGACCGCCATCCTGACCATAGCAGGGGAGGGCGGCTGATAGCTGATGCCTGTTTTTATGCCGGGCTGAGGAAGATTGAGACAGAGTGGGAGGGTGTACCCCAGGCGCCATGGCGGCCGAAAAGGGTTTATCATTATATACAGGACAGGACACTGGAGCCAACTTTTATTGTGGACATAACAGATGCTTTTGAAAAGAAGATGGAGTCTATAAGATGTTACATAAGCCAGTTTCATAATCCGGAATCGAAGGAGCCTATTTCCTATATTGCATCGGAACATTTTTTTGATAGCCTGGTACATAAGGATGGCGTTTTTGGAAAGCGGATCGGGGTGAGGTATGGCGAGGGTTTTGTATCGGAAAACATACCCGGGTTAAACAGCCTGGATGATTTGGTACTGCCAATATTGCCTTAGGAGATAGAATTTGAATGATTTTTAAGGATAATATAAATGGGCAGGATCTCAACAGATAAGCGGGTTAAACAAAAGGAAGAAACGGGTAATAAAAAGTAAATAGCGCATTATTTCAAAATAATTTGAAAAAATATTTTGAAAGTAGGTAAAAAATCAAGACCTTTGCAGTCCCAAAAAATATAAATCATGGCTCGCGTTTGTCAGGTAACAGGAAGAAAACCAGTAGTAGGGCATAAGGTATCATTTTCTAACAAGAAAAAATTGCGTCGTTTTCTGCCTAATTTGCAGACGAAGCGTTTCTTCTTTGCAGAAGAAGACCGCTGGATTACCCTTAAATTATCAACTGATGCTATCCGTACAATAAATAAGAACGGATTGCTGAGTGTAGTAAAAGAGCTTCGTGAAAAAGGAGTAACTTTATAAATAACAATTACAAAAAGTAAAAATACCATAAAATGGCTAAGAAAGGAAACCGCGTTCAGGTTATAATGGAATGCACCGAGCATAAAAACAGCGGTATGCCCGGTACCAGCCGCTATATTACCACAAAAAACAAGAAGACCACGACAGAGCGCCTGGAGTTGAAGAAATACAACAGGATACTTAAGCGTGTAACTGTTCACAAAGAAATTAAATAATCTATTTTAAAATAAATAAGCGATGGCAAAAGCAGCTAAAACCGCGATAAAGAAAGACCCCAAACAGGCACTGGAAGCTAAGAACTATTCAAAAGTTATCAAAGCTGTACGTAGCCCAAAAACAGGTGCTTATACCTTTAAGGAAGGTATGGTGCATAAGGATAAGATTAAGGATTATCTTGCTAATTCCAAGTAACGGCCCCTTTAAGCCTAAGCTATACACCAAACAAATGGGGACTTAGGACTTATAAACATATTACGATAATGAAGCCCCCGAATGGGGGCTTTGTTGTGTCCCTGAACCCCTCCCGATGAAAAATCGGGACCTTGTGCCGGGGAACCATGCATTAAGCTTTGGGGCTTAGCATTTAGGGTTCTGTTAGAAATTGGGCACTGGGGATTTGAAACCCTGTCCCTCCCGATGAAAAATCGGGACCTTGTGCCAGGGGACTATGCATTTGGCTTTGGGGGCTAACTTTTGCTTTCGATTAGTAATTGAGCACTGGGGATTTTTGCTCATTATTGGCTAAAAAAGGACTACGGGGATTCATAAGTTTTGCCTTACTCTGGATTTCGGGATGCGCCATTAATGAGGTATTCTGTTAGTGTAATTTCCATATGATCGGCTTTTGGAAAATTACGGGAGGACTTTGTTTAAATTTATGCTCGGGCGCGTTAAAAACTGTTTATTTTTGCTGCTATGGATGTATTGGGAACAATTCTGGATGTAGTTAAGTACACTATACCTGCACTGGTGGTGATGGCCACCAGCTATATGATCGTAAAAAAATTCCTGGTATCGCAGATGCAGCGTAAGCAGGTGGCACTCTTTAAAGATACCCAGGATATTACCTTGCGCCTGCGCCTGCAGGCTTATGAGCGTATGGTGCTGTTTATGGAGCGGATCAGTCCGAGGCAACTGGTGAGCAGGGTGTATGATCCGTCTATGACGGTTCGCGACCTGCAGGTGGCAATGACTATAACTATAAAAACTGAGTTTGAACACAATCTGTCGCAGCAGATATATGTATCGAGGAATGTTTGGGAGACAGTGAAGGGAGTAAAAGAACAGGAGATCAATATGGCCAATCAACTGGCTAAGACCATGAACCCTGATGCGCCCGCGAAAGAATTGTATACCAGGATAATGGAAGTGATACTGAAAAGCGATGAAGAACTGCCTACCGATGTTGCGCTGAAAATCATCAACGATGAGGTTCGCCAGGTACTTTCATTTACAGTATAATTACGCCTGGTAAAAGCTACCAGATTACAATAATTTTTCAATTAGTAATAGTGGAAAAAAGAACGATTAAAACAGACTCGGGAATAGAGATTAAAGAATTGTATTGCCAGCCGGTAAAAATGGATGAAGTGCCGGGGCAGTTTCCTTTTACCAGGGGAGTGCATTCGGCCATGTACAGGGATAAGATGTGGACCATGCGGCAATATGCAGGGTTCAGTACGGCAGAGGAGTCGAATAAGCGGTACCATTTTTTATTGAGCCAGGGTGTGAACGGCTTGTCCGTAGCCTTTGATCTGCCCACACAGATAGGTTACGATTCAGACCATGCCATGGCTGAGGGAGAGGTAGGCAAGGTAGGTGTAGCCATTGATTCGCTGCAGGATATGGAGCTTTTGTTTAAAGACATAAAGCTGAGCGATATCTCCACCTCAATGACCATAAATTCAACGGCTTTTATCTTATTGGCGCTTTATATAGCCCTTGCCAAAAAGCAGGGTGCCGATATAAAGAAGATTTCGGGTACGGTGCAGAATGATATACTTAAGGAGTATGCAGCAAGGGGTACATATATTTATCCACCTGCGCCATCAATGCGGCTCATCACCGATATATTTGAGTATTGCAGCAAGGAAGTGCCCAAATGGAATACTATTTCGATCTCGGGTTACCACATCAGGGAGGCGGGATCGGATGCAGTACAGGAACTGGCCTTTACGCTTGCCAATGGTAAGGCCTATCTGCAGGCTGCATTGGCTAAGGGGCTGGATATAAATGTGTTTGCCCAGCGTTTATCTTTCTTCTTTAATGCGCATAACAATCTTTTTGAAGAGGTAGCCAAATTCAGGGCCGCACGCAGGATGTGGGCGAAGATCACCCAGTCGCTAGGCGCTACTGATGCCAGGGCGCAGATGTTGCGTTTCCATACCCAAACAGGGGGCAGCACGCTTACCGCGCAGCAACCCAAAAACAATATAGTGCGCGTGGCATTGCAGGGCTTATCGGCAGTGCTGGGTGGTACACAATCGTTGCATACCAACGGCTATGATGAAGCGCTATCGCTGCCAACTGAAGAGGCGGCATCAATAGCATTGCGTACACAGCAGATTCTTGCTTATGAAAGTGGTGCTACAGATACTGTAGACCCGCTGGCCGGATCGTTTTATGTGGAGTCGCTTACCAATGAGGTAGAGGCTGCGGCATGGAAGCTTATAGAAAAGATAGATGCAATGGGTGGCTCAGTAAAGGCTATTGAACACCACTTTATGCAGGATGAAATTGCGCGCTCGGCCTATGCCTATAACAAGGCTATTGAGGACGGGAGTAAAGTAATTGTAGGGGTGAATAAATTCACATCGAATGAAATGAGCAAGCCGCCGGGATTTAAGATTGATGATTCTATACGGATTCAGCAATCGGAAAAGCTGGCGAAGCTGAGGGCTGAAAGGGATAATGTGAAAGCATCGGCATGCCTGGCTACAATAAAAGAAAAGGCACTGACTACCGAAAACCTGATGCCGTGTGTAATTGATGCGGTTGAAAATTTGTGTACGCTGGGTGAGATAGCAGATACATTGAGGAGTGTGTGGGGAGAGTATCGGGGGTAGGTTGATTAGTTGATTGGTTCCCGCCTTCGCTATGGCTTCGGCGGGCGAGGGATAAGTTGAATAGTTGAATAGTTCCCGCCTTCGCTATGGCTATGGCGGGCGAGGGATAAGTTGATAGGTTCCCGCCTTCGCTATGGCTTCGGCGGGCGAGGGATAAGTGGAATGGTTGATTAGTTCCCACCTTCGCTATGGCTATGGTGGGCGAGGGATAAGTTGAATCGTGTTCGGATTCTGGAATTTGGTATTTTAATCTGCTATTTTGATGTCGGGTATTTTGTATTCTATCATTGATTTAGTGTAACCCGGGCGTTTGGCTTTGAGGCCTTTGATGAATTCGGTTGTTTTGCCCTCGTATGCACGGAGGGTATAGGCAAATAGCAAAACACCTTTCTTACCATCTTTGCCAACAAAAACTTTGTAACGGTAAAGGTTCCACTCAACAATAGCAACCTTGCCACCTTCATTTTGGCTAAGGATGAAATCGAGCATGTACTCCCCCTTTTCGGTTTGCTCCATCATTTCATAATTCACAACGGGATTGGTCTTTTTCATCTCCTCCAGTTCGGCAACTTTCCGGGTTACCATATCCTTAACGGGTACTTCGGCTGTGATGATGTCAACTGTAACCATTGAAAAGAAGTGGTCCGGATTTTCGCCTTTGGGAATATACTCCTGCTTATAATAATAGCTCTCGGGATGATAGGCATCTGAAAGAAAGAACTGCTTGCCGTCGAATTTGACAGGAGCCGGAATTTTGAAATAATCTTTTTTATTGCCTTGCGCCAAAAGGGATTGGCAGCCAATAAGCAGTACTGCGACAAGGAAGGTAATCTGTTTCATTTTCAGCTATTTTGATTTATAAAATTAGTGAGAATGATTAGATTATGAAATTTATTTGCCGGAATCCTTTATCTACGGAATTTTCAGGATCGCTATTGCTTCATTCATTCGTTTCTTTTCCAGTTGCCAGGCGCTTGCCGAAACATTGCTGTAGCTGCGTATGCCGTCTTTCTGGTCGTTCATTTTGAGGTAGCTGTCGTAGAGTTTTGAATTGAGCCGGGCATAGCCATTATTGTATTTCTCACTCAATACCTCTAATGTATCGAGATGAGATTGTGTGAGTTTATTCAGCATATGCTCAAACAAATTTGCTCTCGAAGTGTCGAACCTATACAACCGGTTGTTGGTATATTGCCAGATATTGAGGTAGCAGGAGTAACGGAATGTGCTGTCGGGGGTAGTAGTGCCCAGGGCATAGGCCATAAGGTTGGCATCTTCTTCAGAGCCAATGCCTGCCTGGTGGGCCATTTCGTGGCAAATAAGGAAGGGTAGGGTAAATGCAGGGAGTCCGGTGTCTACCTGGCCCTCGCCGGTAAAGGGATTATAATAACCTTCGGTACCCAGCCGCTCCATGAAGTAACCGAATAGGGTGGGTTTTATGTTCAGGCCATAGCGGGTTACGCGACAATCGGTATACAGGCCATAATATTCTTTCGCCCGTTCATTGATGGTGTTTACAGGAAGGGGATGGTAATGGACGGAATATTCATTCAATCTATCTACCAGAAACTGGTCAAAAGCCTCCAGTTGTTCCGTGATCGCTTTTTTTCTTCCGGCTTTTGATGTGTCGGCAATCTGGCTTGCGGTCATTGCAGGCTTGAGTGACCAGTATTGACGGAGTGTCGGTTTATAATAATTGGCACCCCAGCCTATGATGAAGAAAAGGTAGAAATTAAGCACTGTTTTTAAGAGTTTGATCGACGAGAGCGCCAATAATTCTTTTTGTGCCTGGTAGTTTAGCGCGTATCTCACGCATTTGATCAGCGTTATCAATAATCCGACTCCCAGTGCGATATAGATCAGATCACCTATGCTGAAGGGGATTGCTCCCAGAAGAACTCCCCTGAACGACTGAAAGGGATAATAGATATGCCGGTCGTAACCGGGTATACATCCCGGGAACTGGGGCAGCAGGAAATATACCAGGCATGTAATGACTACCAGTATTGCCAGGCTAAAGAGTTTCCTTTTGATTTTCATTATAGATGAATAGTTGCGGAATTGATTAACGTTCAGCAATTCCTTTTATCTGAGCCATAAACTCAGCCATGCCTTCAAGCGAATGATTGTATCCAGCTTCATTTGCATAACCTTTCTGGATCCATGAAAATTGCACGCTATTGCCATCTTTTGCCTCTATAAGGTAAGTAATAGTAGCATAGTTTTCCGGTACATCAGGAAGACCTGAAAAACCGGTCCAGTAGGTATAACTTAATTTATGCAGGGGGATGTTTTCGAGAATTACTCCGTGATCGCGGTACTTATGTTCGCCATATTCACCCTGAAAAACAATTGTGCTTCCCTGTTGCCAGTCAGTTATGGTTTCTGTGCCAAAAAGGTATTCTTTAATGATATCGGGAGTTGTTAGCACTTCCCATACCTTTTGAGGGGTTGCATTTATTAAAACTGTGCCGGTAACCTGAAGGTCGTGGTTCATATTAAGGACGATTAAGCCAATAAAACTAAGAAAATTTCTTTTGCCTGAAAATTCAAAATGTAAGTTGTTGTTTGCATAGATCTGAAAATGGATAATTGTGATAGTATATTATTATACCGCTATTATTAGTTTTATAAAGTTCCTAACTGATTAATGTGGTAATTTAGCTCTTCGTAAATATTGAAAAATCAAAAACAAGCATACCTGCAAATGAAAGAAAATATGTTGTTTACATCGTTTAAATTAGGTTCTATTGAATTGAAGAATCGTATAGTAATGGCACCAATGACCAGGTGCCGGGCCATTGGCAATATTCCAAATGATCTGATGGCAGAATATTATGCTCAGCGTGCCGATGCCGGTCTGATAATTACAGAAGGTACTGCTCCGTCGCCCAATGGGCTGGGTTATGCCCGTATTCCGGGTATATTCAGTGCAGCACAGGTAGAAGGTTGGAAGAAAGTAACCAATGCTGTACATCAGGCAGGCGGAAAAATATTTGTTCAGTTGATGCATTCAGGCCGCATTGGTCATATTGCCAATATGCCTGAAGGAGCTGAAGTTCTGGCGCCATCGGCAGTAGCGGCTAAGGGACAGATGTGGGTAGATTCTCTGCAGATGCAGGATTTTCCGGTGCCCAAGGAAATGACTGCCGCAGATCTGGAAAACACTAAAAATGAATTTGTTACTGCTGCAAAAAATGCAATGGAAGCTGGTTTCGATGGTGTGGAGTTGCATGGCGCCAATGGTTATTTGCTGGAACAGTTCCTTTCACCAATAAGCAATATCAGGACCGATAATTATGGTGGCAATATAGAAAACAGGTGTCGATTTTTACTGGAAGTTGTAGCTGAGGTTGCTGCGGCTATTGGTAAGGATAAGACAGGCCTTCGCCTTTCGCCATATGGTGTGGCCAGCGATATGCCGCATTACCCAGAGATAGATGCCACTTATGCATACCTGGTTGATGAACTGAACAAGATTGATATCGTATACCTGCATACAGTTGACCATTCTGCAATGGGTGCACCGGCGGTTCCTGCTTCGATGAAAGAAATGATCAAGTCGAAGTTTTTGTCTACCCCGATTTTGTGTGGCGGGTGGAATGCGGAGCGTGCTGAAGCGGAAATTGCAGTTAACGGGCATAAGGGGCTGATTGCTTTTGGTCGTCCTTTTATCAATAATCCAGACCTGGTAAACAGGATGAGGCATAATTTCCCATTGTCATTCGATCTTAAAATGGATCTGTTTTATACAGCAGATGCAAAGGGGTATACTGATTACCCTGTGTTTGGGAAGTAGGGTTATTTGGAAAATATTAATATTAAAAAGCCTTCCCCCGAGATTTTGGGGAAGGCTTTTATAATTCTAAATGGTATCTGACTTTATTGCCAAATCACTACAATAGAATAGGTATCTATTTTTCTAGAGGAGTTTTTTGGGGGTTATATATATTCTGTTTTTGCATTAGAATGTGGTTAGATAGATTAAGATAAAGCGGATTAGTTCAAAAATATCTTTTTATCCAGCATATTGTATATTGTAATTTTTGCATATTTTTAATAAGGTGAAAATTGTAGTTATTGAGATCATGTAATAAAGCAGAAAATAGTAGGGGTGAATCAAAACCTATGAAACCACTGAGTTTATTAAAGCAATTAACAGTAGGGCAAATTCCAATCCTTTTTTCGTAAGTTTGTAATCAGTAATTATTTCTTAACAATAAGCAGTAAGTAGAAAAGTACCTGTGCAGGTTGGAAACAACGATAGTTGGTGTATATTTTATTTTTTGGATGGTAGTTTTGAAAACGGCTCTATATAAACATATTTAGATGGGATGTGGCAGTTGCGGGACGGGCTCCAGTGGTAAGCCCGGCGGTTGCAAGGGCAATGGTGGGTGCAGCACAGGCGGATGTAACCGGCTTAATGTATATGATTGGCTAAATGCCCTTCCGCTGCACGATGCAGCCAAACCTTACCCGATAGTTGAGGTCACCTTCAGCAGGGGAAGCCGGAAAGAATTCTTCAGAAATAATACGCATCATGTGCTTGACAAGGGCTACTGGTTTGCAGTAGAGGGTGTTGGGGGCTATGATGTGGGGCAGGTGAGCCTTACCGGGGAACTTGTAAAATTGCAGTTGAAAAAATATGGCGTTAGGGAAACTGATGTTTCCAAGCGTATTTTGCATCCGGCAACAGAGGAAGAACTGGAAGCCGCTACCAAACAAAAGGAGCGGGAGACTGAAGTTTTGATTCGCAGCAGGGCAATAGCCCGGAGCCTGAACCTTGATATGAAACTTTGTGAAGTGGAAATTCAGGCAGACAGTAAAAAAGGTACCTTCTTTTATACAGCCGACCAGCGGGTCGATTTCCGTGAATTGATCAGGGTTTTTGCCACCGACTTTAAAATGAAGGTGGAAATGAAGCAGATAGGCGCCAGGCAGGAAAGCGGAAAAGTGGGGGGAATAGGGTCGTGCGGAAGAGAACTTTGCTGTAGTACCTGGTTGTCGGATTTCAAATCGGTGAATACAACTGCGGCGCGTTACCAGAATTTGTCCATCAATCAAACGAAACTATCGGGGCAATGTGGCAGGCTGAAATGTTGTCTTAACTATGAGCTGGATACCTATATGGATGCTTTGTCGGTATTCCCCGACCAGGCAGAACATCTGGAGACGGCAAAGGGAGTGGCGCATTTGCAGAAAAAGGATATATTCAAGAGCCTGATGTGGTATAGTTATTCGGATAATAATAAACAATATCCGTTGACTATTGCCAGGGTAAAAGAGATACAGAAACTGAATAAACTGGGACAGAAAGCTGATGAACTGCAACCGGTAGAACTGGAAACCAGGGAATCGAAGACAGGTAAGGTGGTAGATATGGGCTATGTGAATGATGTGGGTACCATCACACTTAAAAACCTGGAAAAGAACAAAAAGAAGAAGCATGGTTCGGGTAACAAGAGTGGTAGCCACAACCCGGATGGTAAGAAGCAGGAGGCCGTAGGTGGTCAGCCGCAGAATGCCAAGGGACCCCAGGGAGGTAAACCCCAGGGAAACAGGCCACAACAGCCCCGGCCTGAAGGAGCAGGAGGTGGACAACCCCAGCAGGGAAATAGGCAGCCGGGCAATAAACCTCAGCAGCCGAAACCCCAGGGGCAGCCACAACAACCAAGGCAGAATCAGGGGCCAAAGCCAAATCAACCAAGACCAAATCAGCAGCAACAAAACAAGCCTGCTCAGCCAAACCCCAATAAACCTGCGCAGGCAGCAACAGAAGGAGGGCAGAACAGGGATAATGCACAGGGCCCAAGGCCAAACAGACCCAACCCCAATAAGCCAACTGAGGCTTCGGCGGAAGGAGGTAAGGCAGAGGGCGGCGCCCAGGGCCCAAGGCCACAAAGACCTAACCGCCCAAACAGGCATAACCGCCCAAGGCCGGAAGGTGAACGGACTGAAGGACCAAAACCAGAAGGGCCAAAACCGGAATAATAGTTCCCGTTTACTGCTCAATCAGGCTATCGGATAGATTGATTATTAATTTATTTTACAATAAAAACACTCCTCAAACAAAAATTGAGGAGTGTTTTTTTGTTGTAATGCAAATGAAAAAGGCAACTAAATACCATCTGAAACAATCCTTATGTTTAATGGTATCTAATACCATTTGGAAATAAAATTCCGGCATAATCGCGCTATTCAACCCATTCCGGGTTAGGTTGAATTTTCATTTTACCTGGGGCTTCACCCCAGGCTATGCACATTTTTTTACTGTCTGATTGATATAAAACAAGGAATAAGCATCTGAAAATGTTTTTAAAAATCACGTTTGTCTTCAATATGGTTATTCCTATCTTTGCCGCTCATAATTGCAGGCCGGTGGTCTGTAAGGATTTTATTTACCTGATAAAACATCTTATTCTATGCGGAAAAGCTTAGGCCTGATGGCTGCTTTCATACTCCTGTTCTCCTGTATTACTATCGCCCAAAATCAAAATGGAACCATAAAAGGATTTGTATACGATAAGAAGACCGGGGAGCCCATGATCTATACCAATGTTAGCGTAGTGAATGCGAAAACAGGGGTACAGACTGATATCAATGGTTATTTTTCTATTTCGCTGCCGGCAGGCAGTTATACTTTATTGGCTACGGCTATGGGGTATGATTCGAGTAGTGTGTCAGTTAATCTGATGCCGGAAGCTATTGTTACTAAAAAAATACTTCTCGGACAAAGGGCGGTAGGGCTTAAAGAGGTAGAGGTATCGGGTAGAAAAACAGAAAAATTAACCAGAATTAATACCGGAGTTACCAACATAACACCCAAGGAGCTGAAGCTTTTGCCTAGCTCGGGAGGTGAGCCTGATCTGGCGCAGTTTTTACAGGTAATACCCGGCGTGATCTTTACCGGTGATCAGGGTGGTCAGTTGTATATCAGGGGTGGTTCTCCTGCACAGACAGGAATTTACCTTGATGGAATAACTATTTACAGTCCTTTCCACTCTATTGGTCTTTTCTCGGTATTTGAAACGGAAGCAATCCGTAATGTTGATGTATATACAGCAGGATTCAGTGCTCAATATGGTAACCGTACCTCTGCGATAGTAGATGTGCATACCAAGGACGGAAATAAGAACGAAGCCACCGGGATTGTTTCTGTTTCTCCTATTATGGCCAGATTCCTTATTGACGGGCCATTATTGAAATCAAAGAAAAAAGAAAGCGGTGCAGGCATTACTTATTTGCTGACAGCCAAACATAGCTACCTTGACCAGACCTCAAAAGCATTGTATAATGGTTTGGGTGAACCATTTTCAAGTGGATTGCCTTATAAATTCACTGATTTATTTGGTAAGGTTACTTTTAGCGGAGATAATGGAAGTAAGCTGAATTTGTTTGGATTTAGTTTTGACGATAAAGCTCATTTGCTGAATGATTCTACCCACGAGAACATTGCAGATTACCATTGGACGGCAAAGGGTTTCGGAACGACATTCATTGTATCTCCAGGCAGCACTTCGGCGCTGATAGATGGTAAGTTTGCCTATTCAAATTATAATATAGGTTTGAACCAGGTAAATGTACCAACAGATACCATACCCAGAACCAGCCAGATAAACGGATTTGAAGCCGCAATTAACTTCACTTATTTTTTACCTAATTACAGTCAGTTGAAATACGGTGTTGAAGTAAGCGGATTTCATACGGCGTTAAGTTATTATGGCGCCCAGGGGATTTCTATTTCAGAAGACCGCCAGAGTACACTTGCAGGATTGTATTTTATGTACAGGCATAATTTTGGGAGTAAGTTAATTTTTGAACCTAGTCTGCGTGTTCAGTATTATTCTGAATTGAATAAAATGTCGCCGGAGCCAAGACTTGGACTGAAGTACAATGCAACAGATAATGTACGCCTGAAATTTGCAACAGGGGTTTATTCTCAGAATATTATCAGCACCAAATCAGATCAGGATATCGTAAATTTGTTTTCAGGTTTTCTGTTGAGTCCCGATCAGGAGATCAAAGATTCGAAGGGTAATGTTGTTAATTCGAATTTGCAGATGGCCTACCATGCCGTTGGTGGAATAGAGGTGGATATAGACAAAGTGGAGTTGAATTTTGAGCCTTGGGTGAAGTATTTTGCCCAGGTTGATGAAATGAACCGTAACAAGCAATTGGTATCTGATCCTGATTTCGTTGCTGCTTCAGGTATTGCAAAAGGTGTTGACCTTTCGGCAAAATATAGCTACAAGCGCGTTTACCTTTGGTGTGCAATGGGATACCAGAGTGTGAATTATACCAGTATTGATTCAAAAGGCAATATCCAAACCTATCCTACACCTTTTGATACCCGTTTCAACTCAAACGTAGTAGCATCATATACCATGGGAGAAAAAAAGGATTGGGATATATCAGCGCGTTTCAATATTCATGCGCCATTTCCATTTACCCAAACACAAGGATTTTATGAGAACATTAACCCTGTTGCCGGTGGTTTATCGACCAATGTATTGCAACAAAATGGTAATTTAGGGCTGGTTTACGCAGATCAGATAAACGGGGGACGATTGTCATGGTATCACAGACTGGATATTTCGGCAAAGAAGAAGTTCGTAATAAACAAAAAACAAACACTGGATGCTACATTAGCAGTAACCAATGTTTATAACAGGCGAAATGTATTTTATGTTAACCGTATTACCAATGTAGTTGTGTATCAATTGCCATTTTTCCCTAGCGTAAACCTGACATGGAATTTTTAGTACACTAAATTTAATGATGGTCCAGCAAGTAAAAAGGAAAGATATAAAGGTTTTTTTTTTAGCCACCGGTCTGCTATGCTCTGTGTTTGCAAAAGCACAGGTATTGCAACATGATATTGCTCCGGGATCTTATCTTAATTTACTGGAAGAGCAATTTGCTGAAGGGCATTATACTATGGCGGCACAAACTGCCCGTCAGTATCTGGATGCAGGCAATGCCAATAATGTAACTACCGAGCAGGCAATAAATATTGATAAAGCACATTACCTTTTGGCTCTATCCTGCCTGAAAACAAATGTGCCCGGAGCACGGGATTCTACCATAAAAGCAATGAATGCTACGCTTAACCCGGTGTACCGGGAAAGGCTGGGTTTTGCTTTGGCGCAATATTATTTCCGGAATAATGACCTGGCAAAGGCGATACCACTGTATGAAAAAACAGGCGCGGGTAATCTGAGTGAAAGTGAGCTTGCTGAGGAGAAATTTGAATTGGCCTATTGCTATTTTAATAATAAACAATTTGATAAGGCTGAGCCTCTTTTTGTAGCGATTAAGGAGTTGAAGGATAATAAGTATTACCTGGCCGGTAATTACTATTATGGCCTGCTGGTTTATAATAAGAACAAATACCATGAAGCGCTCCAGAGTTTTGACCGGATAAAAGATGACAGGGAATACAGGCAGGTTGTACCCTATTATATTGCCGAGATACACTACTTTATGGGCAACAGGGAAAAAGCGTTATTGCTGGCTGATACCCTGATAAGAAGAAAAGAAAGATCATTTTACGATAAAGAATTGCACCTGCTTGAGGCGCAATGCTTGTTTGAAGAACAACGATATAAGGAGGCTCTTCCTTATTTTGATTTTTTCTATAGCCATGCAGATAAGATAAGGAAGCAGGATCTTTATGAAATAGCTTATTGTTATTACCGTACAGAGGCATGGAAAGAGGCTACTGAAAAGTTTAAGCTATTGAGCAATGCATCTGATTCGCTGGGGCAAACAGCGATGTATCTTCTAGGCGACTGTTACCTGAAAACCGGAGACAAGCCGGGAGCGAGAAATGCATTTGGGATATGTGCGGATATGACTTTTAATCCCGGGCAGCAAGAAGCATCCATGATCATGTTTGCCAGGCTTAGTTATGAAACCGGATTTGATGATGATGCATTGAGGCAGTTGAAAGCAATGATCGTTGCCTTCCCGATGACTCAATTTAAAGATGAAGCCAATACACTCATCTCCGAGTTGCTGGTGAAGACAAATAAATTTGAGGAAGCTTTAAAACATCTGAAGGCTGTAAGCAGGAAGGATGCTACTTATAAATTAGTTTATCAAAGGGCAAATTATGGTTATGCCGTGGATGAATTCAGAAAAGGTGAACTGACTGCTGCATTAGGGTATTTTGATCATTCTATGGAGCATGCAGCCAATCCGGATTATGAAATAGCGGCATGTTTCTGGAAGGGAGAAGTGGCATACCGGCTAAAACATTATAATGATGTAATAACCTTTGAACAGCAATTTATAGGCAGAAAAGGGAACCGTGCCGCAATAGCACGTATCAGTCCGCTTGCAACGGTGCAGCATGCTTACCTGAACATGGGATATGCTGCAATGGCACTTGAAAATTACCAGGATGCACAAAACTATTTCAACCTTGCCCAGGAGGAAAATGCAGATGATGCTTTTTCGGGCCAGATAGCGGCAGTGCGCCATGCGGATGCCGTGTTTATGCAAAAAAATTATCAGAAGGCAATTACACTCTATGACAAAATAGCTGCGAATGATTCAGGTAATGCCGATTATGCGCGCTACCAGAAAGCCATATTGCTGGGGTTGCTTGGAAAGCACACTGAAAAAATAGCATTGCTGCAATCGATCATAAAGGGTCAGGCTCATTCAGACTATGCGAACCATGCCAGGTATGAGATTGCTGTTACTTACCTTGAGTCGGATAAATATAAGCTGGCATTAACTTACCTGAATCAGCTTACCGATTCCATAGCCGATAAGAGTTTCGCCCCTCAATCATGGATGAAAAAGGGTTTTGTGTACCAGCAGCTTGGAGATCACGACATGGCAATAAGTGCGTACAAACATGTTGTAATAGAATACCCGGCGGCTGAAGACAGGTTTGCTGCGTTAGAGGCGCTTAAGAGTATTTATATACAAAGCAACAGACCCGCGGAATACAGCAGGTTGCTGAAAGAAAATAATTTGCCTTCGGCAGAAAGCAGCTCAATAGATTCGGCATATTATTCGGCGGCTGAGACGCAGTTCTCGAATGGTAACTGGCAGGAAGCACTGACCGGATTTGACAATTATTTGCAGGAATATCCCAATGGAATATTTGCGATAAAGGCCCACTACTACAGGGGCGAAAGTTATTTTCAGTTGAAGAAATACAGGGAAGCAGGAAATGATTATAAGGAAATATTGGGCGGCTCTGTAAATGAATATTTTGAGAATAGCGCCAGACGGGCAGCCAGTATAGCCTATGATAGTAAAGATTTCAAGTCGGCATATGATTATTACCTGCTCCTGCGTAATAATTCCTCAACCGAGGCTACCAGGCAGATTTCTTACATCGGTCTGATGAAAAGCGGGTACAATACCGGGAAGTATAGAGAGACAGGATTGTATGCGGACACAGTATTGGCCATTCATGGCGTTTCGGTGGAGACGGCAAATGAGGCCTTGTTTTTTAAAGCGCGGTCCTTGCAGCAAACAGATAGCACAACAGCCGCTATTGAGCTATATACCCTCCTTAGCCATAACAAGAGCGGCGAGGTGGCTGCCGAGTCGAGATACCATATATCTGAGCTGCTTTATAAGCAGGATAGCCTGAAAGATGCAGAAACTGCCGCAAATGAGACCATACACTTATCGGCAGGTTATGATTTCTGGATAGTAAAATCCTACCTGCTTCTTTCTGATATTCTTGTGAAGCAAAAGGATTATTTTAATGCAAAGGCAACACTGCAGAGTATTGCCAAGCATACGAAGATCGAAGAACTTAAAAAGGAAGCAGGACAAAAACTGGACGAAGTAAATAAACTTGAGAAAGCACACAGCAAATTATCGGAGGAACAATAAGAGTGATATGCGTTTAAGGCTAACTTTTCTGATCGTTTTGGCAGGCACAGCATTTTCGGTGCAGGGGCAACAGCATGCGCCTGTAAAGGATACTGTTTTGAAAGGCACAACCATTGAAGTGCTGCAGGCATATAAACCCCAGGTGAAGCAAGCACACAAACCTGAATGGGTTCCCCAGTTACCAGCACCCGATACTTCTCACCACATAGAGAATTATAATGATGTGCCACAGCAATCTTTGTATTTCACTTATACATCCCTGCCCCTGCGTCCTTTGGCTTTGGGTAAGGACGACAATATAAGGCCGTTCCCTAATTATGTGAAACTCGGCGCCGGCAACCTGAATACTATATATCTTGATGCTGGAATAGGAGGTATTTATGATAAAGATTATGAAACGGGAATTCATATTCACCATCTTTCACAAAAGGGTTCTATCATCAATCAGCAATCATCATTGAGCGGCATTGAAGCAGAGGGAGTGATGCATAAACAAACTTTCGACTGGCATGGGGCAATAAATGCAGAACGTAATCAGTATTCGGATTACGGATACAGGCATGATCTGTATAAATACAGCAGTGATACAGTGAAGCAGGTATACACCACCATCAGGGCAATTGCGGATATGAAGAATAAGGGAGATAGTACTGATCAGTTTCTCTATCACCCTTCTGTAAATGGTTCTGTTTTTATGGCAAAACCCAATTCGACTGAAACTAATTTCGGTTTTGAAGTGCCCCTGACTTATAAACTGGAGAACGCTATACAGCTCCATGTAAATGTGTCCGGTTCATTTGCTAACCTTAAAACCGATTTGGGTAGCTACAGTAATAATTATCTGGGGATTCAACCTGGTTTGAGTTTTGACAACAACATTTTCAAAGGACATTTACTGATTGATTTTATTGCCGGTAAGGACAGCAAAAACTATGTTCTTCCTGATCTTCTGGTCAAATATAAATTACCGCAAAAGGGTAGCGCCATTTTTGCAGGAATGCATTCTGACTTCAGGCAAAATACCTATGAGCAGCTAGCTAATGACAATCCATATCTGTATAGTCTCTCCGGAGGCGGTTTTCATATAGTTCAGTCAAGAAGTAATGAGTTTTTTGCAGGAATCGAAGGTGGTACCCACGATCATTTTTCTTATTCAGGGCGTTTGAGTTATTGGTTATATAAGAATCTTCCTACTTACCTTAATGATTTTGGTGATCAGAAACAATTCTATGTGCTGTTTGATTCCAGTGTAAGTGCTTTATCGCTGCAACTGGCTGTGAGGTATAAAGAGGCCACCAAATGGTCGGCTGGGATAACCGGAGATTTTCGTCATTTCAGCAATGGAACATATGCTTATGCATTTGGCATACCATCTTCAAAAATTACCGGGGATTTCGTAATCAAGCCATTGCCAAAATTGACGATTACGGCTTACTTATCGCTGCAGGGCGGCATATATAGCCGGGATATTTCAGGCCATAACAATATGCTAAAAACATTTGCCGACCTGGGTGGAAATGCAGAATATCAGATAATTCAGCGGCTATCCGCATTTTTACAGATAAATAATATTTTTAATGATAAGTATCAGCGCTGGCTGGGCTACCAGGCATATGGTATAAATATTTATGGGGGGCTTCGCTTAAAATTCTAAATAATGGAAGTTAATTTACTAACTTTCATGAAATAATTGTTACTAAAGTAGTATTGATACAAATGGACATCGCTAAATACATCGGCTTATTTTTATTGAAAAACCAGTTTTGTTACGTTCATGGTTTGGGCAACATGGAACTGATAAAACGCCCTGCCAATTATGATGGTAAAGCATTGCAGGCACCATACTATGAAGTAATAGTAACAATGGGTGGATCAATAGATGATAACCTGGCAAATTTTATTGCAACGAATGAGCAGATAAGTATTTCGAAAGCAGCCAATACACTCAGGGAATATAGTATTCAGGCAAGAATGGATATGGCATCGGGCAAAGAAGTAGCCATAACCGGCATTGGCAGGTTTATTGAAGAGAAGGGTAGAGTGAAGTTTATAACCGATGAAAATTTCAAATACACACCAGCCGGTATTCCTACCATAAAAAACAGCAAGCAACTGGAAGAGCAAAACTCCAGACCAGCGCATAAACCATCTTATCCGGAACCACATAAAGCGGATTCGGTTAACTGGAGTATGGTGATACTTGCAACCGTGTTGTTGCTGATTATAGGTGGCGGCATTTATGGGGTTTACCATTATACCAGCAAGGATAAGAATACTACCGAATCAGTAGGACCTGTTATGCCCAGGGATACAGTGGTTACTGTCCCTCCTGCCCGTCCTTTGCCCGATACCTCCGTGGTGCGCAGGGATTCAATGAACAGTGTGCCCCAGCCGGTTTCCACTGCAACACCTGATTCGTTGAAGGTGAATCCATACAGAATGATAATTGGCAACTATAATACCAGGGCCAGGGCAGAAAAGCGCCAGAAAAACCTGGAGCTTAATGGCTATAAGTTGGATATTGTACCTAAAGATTCAACTAATTTCCTCGTTTTAGCAACTATCAATTGCAGGGCAAAAGATACTACCCATGTTATCGATTCATTACACAGGCTGTTTGGATTTAAGGGTGTGGGAGTGTATAAATAAAGTGATTTTTCAAATTGCATTCTTGTGGCAGTTTTGTCCGGTATAAACAGGTGAACTTTTCGTTAAGTTGTTTTAGCTGAATAACCTTGTACCGGCATTTACTCTTTTTGAAAAATAGACTTTTCAGATTTACAACTTTACATTTGCATTGAATTGACGATGCGCAAAAATCCATGCAAGGACTGATATATAAATCAACAGGTAGCTGGTATTCGGTAGAAGATCCGGAAGGGATTTTCTGGGACACCCGGATAAAAGGCAAACTTAAAATAGACAGTGAAATATCATCTACCAATCCAATAGCAGTAGGGGATACCGTAGCGTTTGAAATTGAAAATGAAAGCATTCATACTGGAATGATTACCGAGGTGAAGGACCGGCATAATTATATGGTTCGTGTATCGCCCCACAACAAGAATCAGAAGCACATTATTGCGGCCAATATAGACCTTGCTTTACTGGTTGTGTCCATAGCCGATCCGCGTACATCCACCGGTTTCATTGACCGTTTTTTGATTACCGCAGATGCATACCATATACCATGCATTATCGTGGTCAATAAGATGGATCTGCTGAAAGCCAGGCACAGGGAAGTGCTGGATAACTGGCGTGAGATTTATGGAAAGGCAGGGTATGAATTATTTCCTGTTTCGGCAACAGACCGAAGCACATTAACCTTGCTTGAAAACAGGATAGCGAATAAGATAACGTTATTCAGCGGGCATTCGGGAGTTGGTAAGAGTACCTTGATTAACCAGTTTATTCCAGGCCTGGACAGGAAAACAAAAGTAGTTTCGGGATGGAGTGGTAAGGGACAGCATACTACTACATTCGCAGAGATGTTTGACCTGCCGGGTGGGGGTAAGATCATTGATACGCCTGGTGTAAAGGAGTTCGGATTAATCGATTTTAAGAAGGAAGAACTATCGCAGTATTTCCCCGAGATGCGACCATTTATGATCAATTGCAGGTTCAATAATTGCATGCATACTGATGAGCCGGGATGTGCTGTTAAGCAGGCTGTAATAGATAAGAAAATTTCGGAAGACCGCTATGTCAGTTATGTGGCGATACTTGAGAGTATAGAGAAGAAATGGTAGGCTGGCTGATTAGTTGATAAGTTGATAAGTTGATAAGTTGATTGGTTGATTAGTTGATAGGTTGATAGGTTGATAAGTTGATAGGTTGATAGGTTGATAAGTTGATAGGTTGAATAGTTGATAGGTTGATAAGTTGATAGGTTGAATAGTTGATAGGTTGATAAGTTGATTGGTTGATAAGTTGATTGGTTGATAGGTTGATAAGTTGATAGGTTGATAAGTTGATAGGTTGATAAGTTGATAGGTTGATAGGTTGATAGGTTTGTTTTTTGTTTGTGTTTTTATTTATGTTTTTGTGTTTAGTGTGTTTAAGTAAGTTGGTAAATTGTAAAATCTTGTTGTTATGATCATATACAATGTGACACTTAAGGTTGAGAAGAGTGTGGCAGATAGTTGGGTGTACTGGATGAAGGCAGAACATATGCCAGACCTGATGAGTACCGACCTTTTTATTGATTGCAGGTTAAGTCGTTTGCTAGAGCAGGACGAAGAAGACGGCATTACTTTTTCAGCGCAGTATTACTGTGACGGAATGGAGGAATATAATGAATATCTGGCACTTTATGCCGAAAAAATGAGGGAAAAGGCATTTAAACTTTTTGGGGGTAAATTCGTTGCATTCCGGACCATAATGGAGGTATTATGACCAGAATCAGTTTGCCTGAAATGAGTAAAAAAGTGGCAAAAATGGCCTGATACATCAAATTTCCTGCCAATCTGCTGAAAAAGGCTGCTGGCAAGGGTCTCAGGAATTAATGTTGTGAATACATTGTTAAGGAAAATTGTGAATAACTTGTGGAAACCTGCCACAGGCAAGGGTTTGAAAGCGAAAAAATATTTTTCAGGTTATTTGGAAGTGTTATAAAGGTCAGTATATTTGTTCTATCCTCAAAAATATCATTTAACAGTAAAAAACAACAGTGTATGAACAAAGCAGAATTGATTGACAAGATTTCAAAAGATGCAGGCATTACTAAAGTACAGGCTAATGATGCCCTTGATTCTTTTACAAGTGCGGTTGTAACTACCTTGAAGAAAGGCGATCGTGTAACGCTTGTAGGTTTTGGTACTTTCTCCGTTTCTGAGCGTGCAGCCCGTAATGGCCGTAATCCTCAGACAGGAGCTGTTATTAAAATTAAAGCACGTAAAGTACCTAAATTTAAAGCAGGCAAAGAATTCTCAACAAAGATTAGTTCAAACAAGAAATAACCTTTTACAAAAGAAAGAAAAGGCAAGGGGCGGAAAGTTCCTTGCTTTTTTTTATTTTTGCAAACTAAACAAAACCAAATTATGGGCAGAGGAGATAAACGTACAAGGCGCGGGAAAATAACCATCGGAAGTTTTGGTAAAATGCGCCCCGCACGCATTGCCAAGAAAAAAACAGTAAAAGCTGAAAAGCCAGCTTAATAATACGGCCGTAATAATCAGTACCGTTCAAAAGGAAAGATGACAAAATAAATAGGGTTACCCCACATTTAATTCTGTTGGTTGGGTTATGGTAGAAAATACTAATGATCCTTTCTTCAGCCTTGCAAAAGGAAAAATGTATGCTGGTTTCATTTGTTTTGTCATCGATCCATACTGTGGGCGGTTTTTTTGTATGTAGTTATGTACCAAAATCACGCATAAAGCAATGGCTGTATTTCACACTCAGGATATTTCAGGTAAGCATTTTCTGGTTACAGGTGGTGCAGGGTTCATCGGTTCGCATATTGTAGAATATCTGCTGGCCTATGGCGCCGGTAAGGTTAGCGTGCTGGATAACCTGAGTACAGGTTCACAAAGAAATGTAGACCTGTTCTCCGGGAATAGTCATTATGAATTTATAAAGGGAGATATCCGGGATGCAAAAACATGCGAAATGGCGTGTCAGGGCATTGATCACGTAAGTCATCAGGCGGCTCTTGGTTCGGTGCCAAGATCTGTTAAGGACCCAATTACCTCCAATGAGGTAAACATCAGCGGTTTTGTCAACATGATTACGGCTGCCAAAGATGCCAAAGTGAAATCGTTTGTGTATGCATCATCTTCATCGGTATATGGTGATGAGCCAAAATTGCCCAAGACAGAGCCGGTGGCCGGAAACCTGCTATCGCCTTATGCCGTTACCAAAAAGACCAATGAGTTGTATGCAGCGGTATTTGGTGACCTGTATGGGATGAAAATAGCCGGTCTGAGGTATTTCAATGTATTTGGCCCAAGGCAGGATCCTGAAGGGCCCTATGCGGCTGTAATTCCGTTATTTGTAAAAGGGATCATGGATCGCAGCCCTGTATACATCAATGGAGATGGTGAACAAACCAGAGACTTTACTTTTGTGGAGAATGCAGTTCAGGCAAATGTAAGGGCCATGCTGAGTATTAATGATGAGGCATTTGGCCAGGTCTATAATGTTGCAGTCGGTGCAAATTTTTCCGTAAATTTTCTGTACAATGAAATCAGCTCATTATTATCCATAGATCACCCTCCTGTGCACAGGGCAGCAAGGCAAGGGGATATTAGAGATTCTTTGGCAGATATTTCAAAAGCACGCCGCTTGCTCAGCTATGAGCCAACAACACACTTCCTTGACGGTCTGAAAAAGACGGTAGATTTTTTTAGGCAAAGTCACTAAGGAACTCCAAACAAACCAAATTATTCATTTGTTTTATTGAACCTGTCGGAATTGTAGCTGCTCGGTCTATCGGAATTATAGCCGCCTGGTCGGTCAGAATTATAGCCACCTGGTCTGGGTTGGTTATAGCCACCCGGTCTTGGTGCATTGAATCCACCCGGACGAGGTGATCCGGAGCCGCCGGGCCGTGAGGAATTGAATCCGCCTGGCCTTGGTCCACGAGGTTTAAATGATTTATTTCCGCCACCATGTCCACCTGGCTTGGAGTTATTTTGCTTTGCTTCTTTTACAGAGATTACATTTCCCTCAAAAAAAGTACAGTCGATGTTGTCTATTGCATCAAAAGCATGGAATTTATCAGCCATCTCCACAAAGCCAAAACCACGGGACATTCCGGTGGCATTATCATAAATAATTTTGGCAGAAACAATTTCGCCAAATTCTGAAAACAATGTGCGCAAATTTGTAACTGTTGTTTCCGGATTCAGATTACCTATAAAAAGGTTCATAACTTTCTTAATAAAAGATTTATAATAGCGCTCACCATTTGACAGGGATAGCAAGAAGCGCGTTACAAGGTACAGAATTCTTTTGTTTGTAAAATTATCTTTTTACGAGAAAGTTATGAATTTGCTGAAATTTCAAAAGAAACTGAACTTACTCAGGCCTGTGTGCGTGGAAAACTCAATGTGAATAGTGACCATTTTCGTGTTTAATAAGGAAAAACCAGGAGTATTTCTAATGCCATTTTGGATAAAAAAGCGTCTTAAAATGGAATTTGAGAATTTCAATGTAAACTTTAGTATAATTTTTTGATTAAAAGGCAATTCGGATTGAAAATCGTTGTATTTTTGTGCCCTGAAAGTAGCATTAATATTAATGTTAATGTGTGAGGTGTAAATTATTTTAATAGTTAAACATTTATATTAAATCAACACGTATGAAAAAGGTTTATTTTCTGCTGATTTTGAGTTTTTTAAGTTTTAAGAATTTCGGGGCTACCTGGTATGCAAATACAGGAAGTGCGGACAATGTTCTGAACTGGTGGTCTACTGGTAGTTATACCGGTACTCATCCGGTTGATTTTGTGTCACCAACAGACATTTGGATCATTGATGGCAATATGACCACCGGTGGTGTATGGACTCTTGGCGGTACTTTGACGCTCAATAGCGGAACTTTCAAACCCTCCAATTATGTTAGTATTGGCACATTGGGTATGGGTGGCGACCTGATCATGAACGGCGGTTCTGTATTTAACGCAAGTGGTGTTTCGGGTACATTTTCTAATAACAATGATATTAATGTGAATTTGTACGGTAATTTGTTTGTAAACGATTCTTCATCCTGGAATAATGATCCGGAATGGACGCACATCCATTTTTCAAACACCTCATCCAGTTGGTTAAGTCCTCAAACAATTTCCTGGACAAGCAGCCAGAGCGGAATTTATGCAGGTATCATTATTGATTATGGTTGTACAGTTCATTTGCTTACTAATGTTACTCTGCCAACAGATCATAACCAACCAGAGGTTAACAATGGCACACTTGTTTGTGACAATTTTATCCTGAATGTAAATTCAGATTCATTTGTTATGAATAACGGAGCTACGTTTTATACTCAAAATGCCGGCGGTATTGATGGTACTATAACAAACGGTACTTATTATTTCTTCAATGGTTCAGCTAGTTATATTTTTAATGGTTCCTCAACTCAGATAACAGGTATGCTTTTACCAACGAGTATCGGTTCGGTTGGAAGTGTTTTGATAAATAATGCTGCAAATGTTATCTTATCTCAGCCTACTGTATTCCAGGATGGCGCTTCATTAACGCTTACATCAGGAAGTTTGATTCTGGGTGCAAATAATCTGGCTATGGCTGGTCTGGCTCCATTAACAGGAACTTTTTCAGGCAGCAGCATGATTGTCACCAATGGAGCAGGTCAGTTAATCAAGCAATTTGTTGCAGATGGTTCTTATACTTACCCGGTAGGTGATGCTTCAGGAAATTTCACTCCTGCTACAATTAATATGACAGCAGCAACTTATACCAGTGGATCTTCCGTTGGCGTTAATGCAGTAAATACAAAACACCCTGCCAATGCCAATGTTAACGATTATTTGAACCGTTACTGGAGTGTGTTGCTGACTGATATTACTACCCCTGTTTACACTGCGACTGCCACCTATGTGCCATCTGATGTAACAGGCACTGAGGCTAATATCTCGGCTGGCGAATATGCAGGTTTACCCTGGCATAAATTTGGTGTTACAGATGTAACTACTCATACCCTTACAACAGGCACAATATCTGATATGGCCAGTGACATTTCCGGAATTACCACTGCAGTACCAAGTCTTAGCACAACGCCAAATACGCAGATTTGTTTTGGCAACCTAACTACGCTTTCGGTAATATCG
Source organism: uncultured Bacteroidota bacterium (assembly GCA_903903635.1). Lineage (GTDB taxonomy): Bacteria > Bacteroidota > Bacteroidia > Chitinophagales > Chitinophagaceae > Nemorincola. The sequence continues at coordinate 38,981 of CAIUZK010000203.1, read as the reverse complement.
CCAATGACTGATAGTCCGTTTACCTACACATGGAATCCGGCGGCTTCTTTGTCAGCATCTACCGGTATCAGTGTTGTTGCAACGCCAACCATTACTACTACCTACACAGTTACCATGACAGATGCGAATGGTTTGACTGCTACCAGCACAACAACTGTAACTGTTAATCCAAACCCAACTGTAGATACAGTAATGGGTGGCGGTAATTATTGCGCAGGCGGAACAGGATCGCACATATTATTGAGTTTGTCAGATACCGGTATTAATTACCAGGCGTATCATCTCGGATCATCAATAGGTGGTACTGTAGCAGGAACCGGTATTTTGCTGGATATGGGACCTCAGACATTAGCAGGGAGTTATTTCGTTATGGCTACTAATACTCATACCGGATGTTCAAGTATGATGGCAGATAGCGCAAATGTTGGTATTATTCCTGTTGTTGTTCCTACGATCACTCTGTCATCTGTTTTAGGCGACACTATTTGTGCAGGTACTATGGCTACTTTCAATACATCAATAACTCATGGCGGTATTACTCCTGTTTATATCTGGACCAGAAACGGAGCTAATGTAGGAACTGACAGTATGAGTTATAGTGGTATTCCTACAGATGGCAATGTATTTGTAGTAAGAATGGTAAGCAATGAAGTATGTGCTATTCCTGATACAGTAACTGATACATTTGTCATGCATGTATTCCCTAATGGTACACCAACAGTAAGTATTACATCTAATCTCGGTGATACTGTTTGTAATGGAACCGGCATAATTTTAACAGCGGCTCCTACATTTGGGGGCTATACACCAACTTATACCTGGGTTAAGAATACCATCAATGTTTCAACATCTTCATCTTATGCTTATACTCCGGCAAACGGCGATCATATTATCTGTATTCTGAACAGCGATTATCGTTGCAGGCTGGCAACTGTTGCCTACAGTAATGTTATAGACATGAATGTTGAAACTCCGATTGTACCATATGTTACTATTGTTGGTTATCCTGGTATGTTTATTGCTAAGGGTTCACCTGATACATTGGTTGCAACAATTTATAATGGTGGTACTGCTCCATCTTACCAGTGGTATGTAAATGATACTGCGGTTATCGGTGCAACTTCAAGTGTATTTATCAGGAGCAATTTTAAAAATCAGGATTCAGTAACCTGCAAAGTTACCCGTAACGATGCATGTAGTCTTTCATCTGTTAACTCTGTAGTAATTAAGGTTTACAAAGTGGGTGTACCGGTAGTAGGTAATGAAAACGAAATCAGCCTTATCCCTAATCCCAACAAGGGTACTTTTGCTGTAAAGGGTACAATTGGTATTGCTGATGAAAACGTTACTATTGAGATCGTCAACATGCTCGGACAGGTTGTTTACAACAGCAAGGCAGCGGTTGTAAACGGTCAGTTGAATGAGCGGATATCAACTGATGGTACAATTGCCAACGGTACTTATATTTTGTCGTTACATTCTTCAAATGGAGTTAATACTTTCAGGTTTGTTGTAGAAAAATAATCTTGAACTATTTATTTTAAAAAAGGTGGGTATCCGATACTCACCTTTTTTTATTGTCGCAAACGTTTGGCTTTGATTCATAGCTTGTTTTATAGCAGAAGATAATATGAAGGTATTTTGATGCTATAGATAATATTATTTTTCATGTTTGCAGTTAAAATCGAGTTAAACTGTAATAACATATTTTGTTACCAATAGGTACAACCTATTTTTGTACCTTTGCACACTTTTCGTAATCACTCCTGATGGATCTATTGGAATCAATTGACTGCAGCAAGTTGCCCAAACACGTAGCCATAATTATGGATGGCAACGGACGTTGGGCAAAAGAGCGAGGTGAGGACCGTGTTTATGGTCATCATGAAGGCGTAATAAGCGTGCGTGAAATAGTAAATGCCTCGGCCGAAATAGGTATTCAATACCTTACATTATATGCTTTTTCAGCCGAGAACTGGAACCGGCCCAAGGCTGAAGTTGATGCATTGATGGAGTTGCTGGTAAACACCATACGTAAGGAAATAGAAGAATTGAATAAGAACAATGTGCGGTTGCACATTATAGGTGATTTTGCCAGTTTGCCTGCAATATGCCAGAAGGAGCTGAATGAGGCGACTGAACTAACCGCAGGAAATACAGGGCTTAATCTCATTTTGGCTCTTAGTTACAGTTCGAGGCAGGAAATAACTGAGGCAGCCCGTAAAATAGCGGTAAGCGTGCTTAATGGCACGCTAAAACCCGAAGATATTACTGATGAGGTTTTCCACAAGCATTTATATACTGCGGATTTTCCAGATCCGGAGCTAATGATAAGGTCAAGTGGTGAATACAGGATAAGTAATTTTTTGTTGTACCAACTGGCCTATGCAGAACTCTATTTTACGAGTGTTCATTGGCCTGCTTTCAGGAAAAATAATTTATATGAGGCATTGCTGAATTACCAGCAACGCGAACGCCGATTTGGCAAAACGAGTGAACAAATTCAAACGAACACCAACCAGCATGTATAAAGGCGCTCTCCGATATAGTTTAATATTTTTTTGTGTTTTGTGCGTGCAGTTATCCTATGCGCAGTTAGGCGGCTCCAAGCAGGGGCTGAATAAGATGAAGCAGCAGACACAGGCACCTGCAGATAACGTAAAACCAAAAGAGTATGAGCTGGCTGGTATTACGGTTACCGGAGCTAAATACCTTGATCAGGATCTGTTGATTGCTGTTACCAACCTCGTGGTAGGACAAAAGCTGATGCTGCCCAACGATGAGCATATAGCCAAAGCCATCAAGGCGCTATGGAAGCAGGAATTGTTTTCGAATGTTGATATTACCATTACCAGGAAAATTGAGGATAAAGTATTTATCAATATCGCAGTTGAGGAACGTCCGAGATTGAGCAGGTATAATTTCAGGAATATCAAAACATCTGAGGCTAAAGAATTAAAAGGTAAAATATCGCTTGTTGCCAATAAGGTTGTTACTGATGCAACCAAGAAGGAAGCAGTAGTCAGGATCAGGAAGTTTTATACAGACAAAGGTTATGGCCGGGCCAGGGTATCGGTCATTGAACGAAATGATACAGGATCAGTAAATAAGGTTGTACTGACTTTTGTAATCGTAAAAGGCAATAAAACACACATCAATCAGGTTAATATTGTTGGAGAACAAAATGCTGCTGAGGCAAGTCTGAAACATACGCTTAAAGGCACCAAGGAAATGTCGCGTTTTACCTTGCATCCCGATAAGGATATTAGCGTTTATAATGTGCCCAAACGTTCATTTGGTAAGTATATGAAGCAGTTTGGTTTCTTGTCTGTTTCAAAAACTCTGGATGCACTTGATCCTTATTTCCGGTTCAAATTCTTTGCATCATCAAAGTTTAACCAGACAAAGTATGATGAAGATAAGCAGTCGCTTATAAATCATTACAATACGTTGGGTTATCGTGATGCATCTATTGTGTCTGATACAGTGTATCAGGTAGTTAACGGTAACCTCAATGTTGATATCAAAATCAGAGAAGGGCATAAGTATTACTTCGGCGACATTACGTGGAAGGGCAATACCAAGTATTCCAGTGAATTCCTTTCAAAGGTGCTTGCAATCAAAAAAGGCGATGTGTATAATCAGCATCAACTGGAAACCCGTTTGGGCAGGCAATTAAGTCCGGATGGAAACGGTGAAGACGTTTACAGTTTGTATCAGGATGATGGATACCTGTTCTTTAATGTTGATCCGGTAGAAATTTCCATTAATGTAGATACAATCAATTTTGAAATGCATATGTCAGAGGGGCCTCAGGCAACTATCAAGGATATCAATATCTCAGGTAATGATCGTACCAATGAGCATGTGATAAGAAGGGAATTAAGGACATTACCGGGTAATAAATTCAGCAGGGCGGACCTTATTAATTCGCAGAGAGAAATTGCCAACTTAGGGTTTTTCGATCAGGAAAAAATCGGGATATCTCCCAAACCGCATACTGAAGATGGTACAGTTGATATTGATTATTCTGTTGTGGAAAAATCAAGTGATCAGTTGCAGTTGTCAGCAGGTTTTGGTGGCGGCGTTAATTTCTACGGTAATGTGGGTATTACCTTCAATAACTTCTCTATCCGCAATATATTTAAGCCAGGTATGTGGAACCCATTACCTGTGGGTGATGGACAGAAGTTCTCGGTAAGTTATGCATCAAACGGAGCCTATTATAACTCATTGAGTACAGCCTTTACCGAGCCATGGTTGGGCGGTCATAAGCCCAATGCCCTTACAGCTAATATTGTTTATAGTAAATACTCCGCAGCAGCCATTGGTTCTGACCCCAATTTATCATTCTTAAGGATGGCAGGTGGTGGCCTTTCAATGGGTAAACGCCTTACGTGGCCGGATAATTTCTTTGTATTTAATTACGGTATATTCTACAACAATTACAGGTTGAAGAATTATGCGCTCATCCCGAATTTCGCGGATGGATATAGTAATGACCTTCACTTCAAATTTATCATTTCCAGAAATTCATTGGATAAACCACTGTATCCGCGTCAGGGATCTAACATATCGTTTACTTTCCAGGTTACGCCACCATTCAGTGCTTTTTCGGGAATTGATTATACTAATGAATCCTACCAGCAGAAATACAAACTTATTGAGTATCATAAGTATAAGTTCAGCGCAGATTTTTACCAGAAATTGTATGGTAACCTGGTGCTGCGTTTTGCTGCTAAAGGAGGTTTCCTTGGCTACTATAATTCAGGTATCGGCTTCTCTCCATTTGAGCGGTTCCAGGTTGGTGGCGACGGGTTATCGGGTTATTCTTATTTCATAGGTAAGGATATCATTTCACAGCGAGGTTATGAAGTATATGCCAATGGCTCTACCATTTATAACAAATATACTGCCGAGATAAGGTATCCATTCTCATTGAGCCCTACTGCAACTATTTATGGTTTGATGTTTGTTGATGCGGCGAATGCCTGGGATAATTTCTCGCAGTACAATCCTACAAAGTTAAACAGGGACTGTGGATTGGGAATCAGGATTTTCCTGCCGATGTTTGGCTTATTAGGGCTTGATTATGGTATAGGTATTGATAGGTACAATCAGGCAGCAGGATTAACCGGAATAAAGGATTTAGCCAAGTTTAACTTCATGCTCGGATTTGAACCTGAATAATGGTTTGCCGGAATTGCGAAAAGGAAATTCCGCAGTTTTTTCCAGCATAGAAACTTTGTTAAAATAATGTACAATCAGGAATAGGGTATAACTTTAATCAATAATTTCTGTCAAAGAGTCTAAACTAATTATTTTATGAAAAAAGTATTGTTTAGTATAATTATTTTAGTTGCCTCATTTACAATGGCAAATGCGCAGCACTACTGCATCATAGATTCTAAATATATTCTTGAAAAGATGAGCGATTATAAAGATGCTCAAAGTAAGCTGGATAATCTTTCGAAGGGATGGCAGGAAGAAATAGATAAAATGATGGCTGAAGTAGATAAGCTGTACAAAAGTTACCAGGCTGAAAAACCAATGTTATCGGATGAAATGCGCAAAAGGCGGGAGGATGAAATTGTAACAAGGGAAAAGGAAGCTAAGGACCTGCAGAAAAAGCACTTCGGATATGAAGGTGATCTGTTTAAAAAGAGGCAGGAATATGTGAAGCCGGTACAAGACAGGGTGTTTAATGCTGTTCAGAAAATGGCTTCATCTAAAGGTTATGATCTTGTCTTGGACAAGGCGGGTGGGGTTACCTTATTTTATGCAGATCCTAAACTTGACCGCAGTGACGATGTTTTAAAAATTCTTGGAATAAACAAATAATGGCACTTACTTTGCACATCAAAATATAAATAAAGAAAAAAACAACAATGAAAAAAATCGTAATCATCCTGGCTTGCAGTCTGTTGTCAAGCAGTTTTGTTTTTGCACAAACCTCCCCTAAGATCGGTTGGATCGAATCTGCCGAACTCCTGCAATCCATGCCTGAGAAATCAAAAGCTGATTCAAATATTGCAAAATATGCAAAAGACTTTCAGAACCAGATCGATATCATGATGAAAGAATATCAGACTAAAGGTCAGGCTTACCAGGCTGGTGAGAAAACGATGTCGGATGCCATTAAGGAAGTAAAACAGCGTGAAATTGCAGATTTGCAGGCTCGTATCGAGGCAACCCAGCAAAGTGCACAGGAAAAGCTGCAACAGAAGAAACAGGACGTTTATGCCCCAATTCTTGAAAAAGCAGATAAAGCAATTAAAGCCGTAGCTAAAGAAAAGAACTACGATTATATCCTGGATAAGAGCGGTGGCGTATTGTTATTTGCCAAAGATGGCGATAATATACTTCCTTTGGTAAAAGCAAAGCTAGGTATCAAGTAATATTCATTGTTTGTTTTATACAGCCATGTGCCTATTGACTGGTAATCGTGGTTTTATATACACCCATAAATTGTATTTATGAGGTTATACTTTATGAGTATGAATTCTTATAGTACCTTTGAAAAAAAATAAGCGAAGATATGTATCCTGAACAATTGGTTGCACCGATGAAATCTGAAATGACCAGTCATGGCTTTAAGGAATTGCTTTCGGCCGCAGATGTAGATGATTCAATGAAACAGCAAGGCACAACCTTACTGTTTATCAATAGTGTATGTGGATGTTCGGCAGGAAGTGCCCGCCCAGGTGTAATTATGGCTGTGCATAACACAGTAAAAAAACCTGACCACCTTACAACAAGTTTTGCCGGCTTTGATGAAGAAGCTGTAAAACAGGCGCGTTCCTATTTGCTTCCTTACCCTCCATCATCTCCGGCTATTGCCTTACTGAAGGACGGCAAAGTAGTGCACATGATTGAGCGTCATAATATTGAAGGAAGGCCTGCACAGATGATTGCAGCTAACCTGATACAGGCTTTTGAAACTTACTGCTGATTTTAATAAAATCTGTTATTTTAGAATGAACGTAAAAAGGTGGCTGGTTAGCCACCTTTTGTATATAGGCTAAAACCGGATTTCAGATATTATCGGGTTGTATTCTGGGTGGATTTTTAATACCCGTTTTTTTTTACTTAATTCGCAGATAAATTAATTGATTGGCTACTCCAAAGATTATTGTAATAACAGCGCCATCCGGCTCAGGTAAAACCACATTGGTAAAACGATTGCTCAATTCGTGTAAGCACCTTGAGTTTTCAATATCCGCATGTACCCGTACACCCAGGGAAGGTGAGGTGCATGGTAAAGATTATTATTTTTATAAGCAGGAACAATTTGAACAGTTGATTACAGAAGGGGCATTTGCAGAATGGGAAATGGTATATGCCGGTAAATATTATGGTACACTGAATTCCGAATTGCAGCGTATTTGGGATGAGGGTAAAACGCCCCTGGTAGATATTGATGTGAAAGGTGCGCTGGCTGTCAAAGCTAAATATCCGGATAATTGTCTTACCATTTTTATTGAGGCCCCTTCACTGGAAGCATTGCGCGAGCGTTTGAAATTAAGAGGTACTGAAACCGATCACAGTCTGGAAGAACGGGTTAGCAAAGCGGCAACGGAACTTACTTTTGCACCTTGTTTCGACAGGATTCTGGTTAATGATAAGCTTGATGTAGCTGCCCGGGAATTATTGGAGATCGTAAGTGATTTTAGCGGCTGTTAAGCATGCAATACAGGTTCTATAAGGTTGCTTATCATTTTCAAAAGAATATTTCGGAGGCAACGCTATTTTTGTATTTTACTGTTATCTTTAAACTTCATTAATATTGTTTTTTGAGATCATCATGTAGTCATGGCAAAGAATAGGAAACCAAGTTCGTCTGTAGTTTTAAATCCCGTTAGAGAAGTTACGCCCGCAATTTTTGAGAATGCTGCACCGGCAAAACCTTTTTCTATATATGATTTTAAGTTGCAGGCAATAATTATAGGGTTGCTGGCATTCGTATTTTATATAAACAGTGCACTTAATGAAGTGGCACATGATGATGGTATTGTAATAGTTAAGAATGAATATGTGCAGGAAGGTATATCAGGGATACCTAAAATCCTGACCAGGGATGCATATGATAGTTACTACCGCCAACTGAATACCGTAAACCAGTTGTCGGGAGGAAGATACAGGCCGTTGTCGATTGTGACATTTGCAATAGAACAGCAGTTTCTGGGGCCTATTTCCAGGGATAATATGGATAGTGTACTCAAGGAGAATATTGCTTATGGGGTTAGAGGCGATCAGGAAAAAAAGCTTAACCGGGATATGCATGTAAGGCATGTGATCAATGTGCTGTGGTATGTGTTTTCGGTAGTTGTCCTGTTGTATTTCTTAAGGTATATCGTATTCAAAAAGGACCCGATTATAGCCTTTATTGCAGCGCTAATCTTTACCATACACCCGATACATACTGAGGTGGTTGCTAATGTGAAAAGCAGGGATGAGATCATGTCATTGTTATTCATGTGTCTTACTTTTATTTTTCACTTTAAGTATATCGAACAAAAAAAGCCCGGAATGCTGGCAGCCGCCCTTGGCTGTTTCTTCCTTGCATTTTTATCTAAGGAGTATGCCATTACCATGATTTTTTTAATGCCGTTGTCATTGTATTTATTCAATGGTTTTACTGTGAGGAAAAGCATACAGTCTTTCCTGCCGTATATAGCTGTAATAGTGGTTTACCTGGCTCTGAGGTTTAATGTGGTTGCGCCTATGAGCGAGAACTCGGATAGTGAAGTGCTGAATAATCCATATGTTTTTGCCTCACCTTCAGAAAAGCTGGCGACTGAAATCTCGACTTCTCTTAATTACCTTAAACTATTGATTTTCCCACATCCGCTATCTGCCGATTATTCTTATAATTCAATTCCCTATGTTGATTTTACAAACCTAATGGTTTGGTTATCATTATTGGTGCATGGTGGGCTGGTTGCAGTTATGTTTATGGGTTTGAAGAAGCGCAGTTTCATTAGTTTCGCCATTGCTATTTACCTGTTGCATCTTGCATTGGTTTGTAATATTTTCTTCGATATTGGCGCGACAATGGGTGAGCGTTTGATCTATCACAGTTCATTAGGATTTGCAATGGCTGTGGCATGGTTTATTTACAAAATATTCGAGAAGTACGTGCCGGGACCAATGTCGTATAAAGTGATGGCGGTATTTATGGTTGCACTTATTCTACCAGCGGGATATGCAACCATTAAGCGCAATGCTGACTGGAAGAATGACGGAACACTTTTTGAGGCCGATCTTAAGGTGGTACCCAATAGTGTGCTTGTGTGTGCCAATGTGGCTGCTGCCTATATTTCCAGAGCAGATTTCCAGAAGAATGATAAGGATAAGAACGATTATCTGAATAGGGCGGTAGCGCTGCTTGATCATGCATTGCAAATTCATCCTGACATGGTTGCCTCTTATATCAACAGGGGAATAGCCTACTACAAGCTAGGTGATATGGATAAGGCTAAAGCTAACCTTGACAGCGCTAAACGCCGTTATCCCAATTATCCTACACTACCCGGTATTTATAAACTCGTAGGTGATGACTATGTGAAGAAAGGATGGAATGAATACGGTAAGAAAGGTATGTATCCTGAGGCTATTGCTGTGTTCAGGAAGGGTATCCAGATTGACTCTACTAATGCGGATCTTTGGTATAACCTTGGCGGCGCTTTATATTCGAACAGGCAGTTGCCGGAGGCAATTGAAGCCTGGAAAGTAGCGCTGAAGCTGAAGCCGGATTATATTAAGGCCCAGCAGGGAATACAGGCGGCTACTATGGGCATGCAGGCTATGTCGAATGGCAATGTGCAGAAAAAGTAGATTGTTTTTGATAAAGCAATAATATCTGATGCATTTGGTTATTTTGTTTGGTGTTGCAATAATAATGACTATTTCCTTTGTTGAATCTATGAATTAAATGACAGATCAAAAGCGGTTATTCGCAATGGATTAAGTGTAAATAGCTCACTCATCCTTCACATGTTTCCATGGGGGGGGATTTAAATTGTATTCTCTTAGATTATAATCTGGCTGTACTCCTGTTTCTTAATTTCACGAATTCAAACCAGATAACAGAAAGGAATCCTATGCCAATACTAATGCCCAGTTGACCCGGAGTTAAGGTGGCAAACAGGAAAAAGCCTGCCAATGCCGGTATATAAAGCAGTAAAGCGGTAATGGAGATAGTAATCATGATAATGAGGAGTACCAGATTGTTTTTATACCTCAATGTGGTAAGCAGCGAGTAGTAAAATGACCTGTTGACTAATGTAAGCAATATGTTGGCTGCTATCAGAACAACGAACACCATGGATCGGGTGGTGTTAATGTCATAATGCCGGCCAACTGCATACTGATAAGTAATCAATGTGCCTGCCGTGATCACAAGTCCCTGAATAACACTTGTTGTGAGTTCCTTCCAACTGAAAAAGGTATTCATGAATGGTCTGGGTTTACGTATCATGGTGTTCTTTTCCATTGGCTCATTTTCGTAGATTATGGAGCAGGTAGGCCCCATGATCAACTCAAGGAAAATGATATGTACCGGTGTGAAAATATTGGGGTAGATCCAACCCAATGCCAACGGTATAAATACGGTGAGGATAATAGGGATATGGATTGAAATAATGTACTGGATAGACTTTTTGAGGTTGGTATAGATCTTTCGTCCCATAGCCACGGCATCTACCATTTTCGAGAGATCATCTTCCAGCAAAATAAGAGATGCTGCCTGCCGGGCTATCTCCATGCCTTTCTTGCCCATAGCAATACCAATGTGTGCGGCTTTTAATGCCGGGCCGTCGTTTACGCCATCACCTGTCATGGCTACGATCTCGTTATTGGCCTTAAGCGCATTGATGATCCTGAGTTTTGCTTCAGGGAACATGCGGGTAAAAATATTGGTGTCATTTACACATGCACTCAATTCCTTTTCATCCAGCGCCATCAGTTCATCGCCACTTATTGCTTTTTCATGACCATGGAATCCTATTTGCCGGGCTATAGATTGTGTGGTGGCTGCATTGTCACCGGTTACAATTTTTACCGATATTCCGGCGGCATAGAAGTTTTTCAGTACGTCTTTAATATTTGCCTTTGGCGGGTCGTAAAAGGCAACCACGCCAATAAACCTGAATTTGTATTCCTGTTGCGTCTTTGGGAAGTCGTTGCCAATGAATTTTGATTCGGCAACTGCAAGCAGGCGATAGCCCTCCATAGCCATACTTTTTATCGCCGTTTCTATGGCGGTTTTTTCCGTTGCATTAAGATTTGATACACCCAAAATAGCTTCGGGTGCACCTTTTGCAGCAATGATGCGTTCTCCTGTTTTGTTTTCAAAGATGTGGGTCATCATAGGCGGCTTACCTTCCAGAGGGTATTCATGTACCATTTTATAATTGGCGCGTTCATCAGGTGATTTCATTTGCCCATAGGCTTCATGCAAGGATAACTCCATTGGATCGAATGGAATAGGTTCACTGGCCCACATAGCCATCCTGATCAATTCATTCACATCATCCTGCTGGTTGGCCGAAGGGGCGGATATTTTGGTGGAAGACAAAACAAACATTTGGGCCAGGGTCATTTTGTTTTCAGTGATAGTACCTGTTTTGTCGGTGCATATCACGGTTGCGCTGCCCAGTGTTTCAACTGTTTTCATTTGTTTTACCACTATACCCATTTTCATAAGGCGCCATGCACCCAATGCCATAAATGTGGTGAAGGCTACAGGTATTTCTTCGGGCAGAATACTCATGGCCAGGGTCATGGCTTTAAGCAAGCTATCCAGTATGGCTCCTGAATGGTAAAAGTTGACAGCCCAGACAAAAAGGAATACAACTGCACCGGTAATCACCATCTTTTTCACGAAATTGCCAATTTGCACTTCCAGCGGTGTTTTTTCTTCTTTTATGGATTCCAGGCTTTTACTGATCTTACCAAGCGCGCTTGAATTACCTGTTGCAGAAATAGTAGCTATAGCCAATCCGCTGGAAACAGTTGTGCCTGTATAAACCAGATTATTTTCTTTGTTGGTATCCTTGTAAACCGGAAGTGATTCGCCGGTGAGTATAGATTCATTCACGGAAAAGTCGTTGGAATGAATTATTGTTCCATCGGCGGGTATGGCTACACCTTCTTCAATTATCAATGCATCGCCTATAACAAGATCTGTACTGCTAACCTCTGCTACAACACCATTGCGAATTACTTTAGCGCCTGGCTGGGTAAGATTTTTCAGCTTTTCCAGTGCATTGCGGCTTCTTGAATCCTGAAATAAGGAAATGATGGAGATCAATACTATTGCAGATGCCAGGAAAAGCCCATCGCCCTTATTGCCCATAAAAAAATAGACTGAGGATGTAACAAGCAATAACAGTATCATTGGCTCTTTTGCCAGGCTTTTTACTGCCAGCAGGAAGCCGCTTTGTTTTTTAAAATCCAGTTCGTTTTTGCCGTGCTTTTCCCTGGCATCAGCAACCTGGTGATCATTTAATCCTTTTATATTGAAATTGTTTGTGGTGATCATTTTAACTAATTTGCAGTAATGAAATGTAACCCTGGCAAGTTGCAGGAAAAGGAGCCGGAAGATTGAATAGGCAGGATTACATGTTAATCCACAGATGCTGCAAAGTTTAATATTCCTGACCTGTTAAATTGTGATAGCCATCATTGGTTTTACTGATAGGTGTCATGCCTGAAATCAATAAAGGGCTAAACAATAAACCATGACAAAGGATTTATGTAAGTTAATGCTTTTTATAATCAAATTGAATTAAAAATTTAAATGAGCAGGATCAAACCATGGATTGACTATCGTCATTGAGTATAGATTTTTGTCTTATTACCTTTGTCAGTTATTTTTGGGGTGGTCGGTTTGAAAGTCTGCACATTTCAGGAATAGCGGGCAGTAAAGTTTTTTATTTCAGGTAATAGAAAATAATAAAATGAAAAAGATTGATCTCAAAAGTATCCTTGCAAATCTTTACAAGGCATCGGCAATACAGGCGGCAATTGTCGAAGTGCCTGAATTTAATTTTCTAATGTGCGATGGTCATGGCGATCCCAATAATTCCAAACTGTTTCAGGATAGTGTAGAGGCTCTTTTCAGTTTGTCTTATACCATTAAATTTATGGTTAAAAAGGGGGAGCAACAGATCGATTATGGTGTGCTGCCACTTGAAGGGCTATGGTGGGCCGAGGATATGAGTTCATTCAATATGGAGGACAGATCGAACTGGAAGTGGACATTAATGATCAGGCAACCTGAATTTGTGACCAATGAAATATTGGCCAAAGGCAAGGAACAGCTAATTAAAAAGAAAGACCTTGTGGCATTGCAAAATGTAAGATTTGAACCATACAAAGATGGATTGAGCGCCCAGATATTGCATATAGGCCCTTATAGTGAAGAGCCTCCAACAATAATAAAACTCCATGAGTTCATAAAAGAAAATGGTTTTCAATTAACAGGTAAACATAGAGAAATATATCTCAGCGATATGCGCAGAACAGCCCCCGAAAAGCTAAAAACTATAATCAGGCAACCCATCAAAAAATAATTATTGGAAAGTTGGGATAGTTCCTCCTGGTGAAACTTTCGTAACAATAGGGTATCCTTCCTGTGGTTCTTCAGGCGGGGGCTTTTTTTTATTATTAGCGGTTTAATATGACCTACATTTGCTATTTATTTGATTAATATCATTTTAATTGGATTGTTCTCCGGATAATTTTGATGGTAATCAGGATTAATTCTGTTCAGCATCTTCGAAGAATCAGGTTAGATCATTATTTCAGCATACTGTAAATAAATCAGGGCTAATGGCAACGGTGAAAAAAAGCGAAACGTTATTTTCCAGATCGCTCGATAGTTTTTTCTCGGATATGGCCGAGTTGGCCAGGTTTGCTGCCAATTTTTTCCGCGAAGGACTAAAGCCCCCTACGAATTTAAAGAGATAATGAACCAATGTTACGAAATCGGCATTAAGTCTTTTGTTCTTGTAGGTATTACCGCATTTATTCTAGGTCTTGTGCTGGTTATGCAATCAAGGCCTACCATGATGGAGTTCGGCGCCGGATCTTTTTTGCCGGCTATGTCGTCCATTTCTATCGTCAGGGAGATTGGACCTTTGGTTACTGCACTGATCTGTGCTGGTAAAATCGGTTCAGGTATCAGCGCTGAACTGGGTTCGATGAAAGTTACTGAGCAGATTGATGCTATGGAGGTGTCAGGAACAAACCCATTCAAGTACCTGGTGGCTACCAGGATAATCGCTACTACCTTAATGATACCGATACTTACTGTTTATGCTGACTTTATTTCGCTGATCGGGGCATTTACGGGGTCGAATATAAAGGATGATGTGAACCTGCATTTTTACGTAAATCGTGTATTCGAAGCCTTGCATTTCACCGATATAGGCCCTTCATTTACTAAGACATTCTTCTTTGGTTTTACTATTGGCCTGGTTGGTTGTACCAAGGGCTATAATTCGAAAAAGGGGACGGAAGGGGTAGGGAAGGCTGCCAATATTTCGGTGGTGGTTGCCATGGTAGGCGTAATTATTATTGACATGGTTGTAACCCAGATAACCTCAATGCTCGGGTATTTATAGATATGGCAACTGAAATAAATATCGCCCCAGTGCAGGAAATTGCGGACAACCAGCCAGTGATTGAAATTGAGCATTTGCAGAAAGCTTTTGGGAGCAATGTAGTGCTTCGTGATTTCAGCCTTACGATAAACAAAGGGGAGAATCTGGTAGTTATGGGCAGGTCTGGTATAGGTAAAACAATATTGATCAAGTGTATCATCGGACTGGTTAAGCCGGATGGTGGAAATCTGAGGGTATTTGGGAAGGATATTTTCAAACTGAACCACCAGGATCTGGACGATATGCGTACTCGTATTGGCTTCGTTTTTCAGAGCAGCGCACTATATGACTCAATGACTGTCAGGCAGAACCTGGAATTTCCGCTACGAAGGCATAGGCGTAAAAAAATTTCCGGAACATTGGATGAACTGGTGCGGGAGGCTTTAAGAAATGTAGGCCTGGAGAATGCAATTGACCTGATGCCTTCTGAGTTGTCGGGAGGCATGAGAAAACGGATAGGAATAGCTAGAAGTGTAATTTTAAAACCGGAAATAATCCTGTACGACGAACCTACTACGGGCCTGGATCCGATAACATCGGAAGAAATTACCAGGCTTATAATGGACCTGCAGCAGAAATATAAAACCACTTCGATAATTATTACCCATGATATTGCCCTTGCCAGGGAGACAGCTAATAGGATTGTATTTTTGTCGGATGGCATAGTATATAAACAAGGGACCTACGATGAGTTGATACATGATGAGGATATGGAAATAAAACACTTTTTTAAACGTTGATTTTATGGATAAAGTAATCAGAAAAAATATTTTACTTGGTTTTTTTGTGTTTATAGGATTGATCCTTTTTATTGTGGGGATATTTCTTGTAGGCGCCAAAAGTGAAATGTTTAAGAAGACATTTACCATTACTGCGAAGTTTTCGAATGCTACCGGGCTAAAAGCAGGAAGCAATGTTCGCTACAATGGCGTTAAGGTTGGAATTGTTAAATCAGTAACACTCATAAACGATACCCTTGTTCAGGTAGATCTGCAGATAGAAGAAGTTAAGAGAGGGTTTATCCACAACACGGCTGTTGCCTCTATTGCTTCAGATGGGTTAATGGGCGATAAGATTGTAAATATCAGCCCTGGAAAATCAGAGGGTGAAGTTGTGAAAAATAATGAAATTGTACAGGTGCAGAATCCGCTTATAATAGATCAGGTAATGCTAACGCTTAGTAAGTCGAATGAGAATATCAAGGTAATTACAGAAAATCTGAAAGCGCTTACATCCGATATCGTGTCGAATAATGGAACTGTACAGTCGTTGTACAAAGACACCCTGATGGCTATGAACCTGAAAAAGTCTTTTAGTAATCTGGATGCTATAACAGGTAAGGTTTTGGTAGTGAGCAATACATTGCAGCAGGTTACAGCGCAGATTCAGCATGGAAACGGATTGCTGAGTGAGGTGATCAATGATACAGGGCTGGCCAATAACCTTGCCTACACTATGGATAAACTTAAGGAGACATCTGATGAGTTGATAAAAGTATCCGGCAACCTGAATAAAACTGTGCAAAGCGCTAATACGGGTAAAGGTGCGCTGAATATGCTGCTTAGCGATACTACGCTATCTTCAAATGTGCAGCAGAGTATCATCAATATAAAGAAAGCTTCGGTAGGGCTGAACGAGAATATGGAAGCTTTAAAACACAATTTCCTCACCAGGGGGTATTTCAGAAAACAGGAGAAAAAACTGAAGAAAGAACTGAAGAAAGAACAAGCTGGTAAATAGAACAGGTAAATTGGCGGTTCCTTAATAGCTGCATTTTTTTTATACAATAATAAAGTAATCCCCGGCATAATGGAGCCGGGGATTACACACTACACTCAATGGAAACCACTTAGTTTACAGCAATAGTTTTGTTATCACTTTTTATTGCTTTTTCGGTTTTGGGCAAAGTCAGTTTCAATACACCACCATCATAAGCGGCACTTATCTTGTCCTCAGCCACAGAATCAGGTAGGGTGAAAGAGCGGGAGAAACTGGAGTAGTTATATTCTCTCCTGGTTACTGATTCATTTTTATCCTCTTTGTTCTCTTCTCTTTGTGCGCTGATTGTCAGCATATTCCCCTCTACATCGATTTTAAAGTCTTTTTTATGTAGTCCGGGCGCAGCAACATCAAGATTGAAACTGTCCTTCGTCTCAGTGACATTTACCCTGGGCATAGTTAATGCTTTGTTTTTTAATCCTTCCTGAAACCAGTCATTCCATGGTTCCATAAAATCATTGAAAACGGAAGGGAAATTGTTTGATTTAATTAATTTAAGTGACATATATACCTCCTTTTTACTGGTTAATAATATATCGCAAAGTTAGTATGCAGTAATACCTCACATCGATGATCGTAGTCAAAATCTCAACTGAATTTTATCAGCCCGTAACAAACAAAAATCATTTGGTTTATTTGAACTTAAGTATATGTTTGCAATAATCAATTTTATAAATAAAAAACTGGATACAATGAAAACCGACGTGAATCTGAAGTTGAATATATTGGAGGAGTTGAAATGGGATCCGAAGTTAATCGATGCGGAAATTAGTGTTTTGGTTAAGAATGGGATAGTAATTTTGAGTGGACACGTTGCAAATTATGGAATAAAACTGGCGGCCGAAGATGCTGTGAAACGCGTAAAGAATGTGAAGGGGATAGCTGAAGCAATTACTGTAAAGATCGACAGGTTGAAAACTCCCTCTGATCCTGAAATAGCAGAAGCTGCTATTAATGCTATAAAATGGAACAACGCAATTCCTGAAAGTAATATTAGCATAATTGTGGAAAATGGATGGATTACTCTCGAAGGTACTCTGGATTGGCAATACCAGAAAGATGCAGCTACCAACTCTATTAAAGATATTGTAGGACTGAAAGGGTTAACCAACCAGATATTAATAACCCCGCCTATTGATATTCCTGTATTAATAGATAATATTAAATATGCCTTCGAGCGTTGTGCTGATATAATATCAGACGATATTATTATAGAGACAGAAGGGGGTAAAGTTATTTTGCACGGAAAGGTTCGCTCCTGGGCAGAGCGAAGGGAGGTGGAAAGGGCCGCATGGTGTTGCCCGGGTGTAAAGGAAGTTGAAGATGAACTTGTTGTAGCATGATTAATTATGTTATTAATTTGTTTTTTCTGCTATTCTAATCGGGTGGATTTTACCATTAAGTTAAATTATGATGACAATCATGTAAAAAACAGACCATGGTCATGAATATTATTTTGCCTGAAATATATTTTTGTTTACCTAATTTGCCTTTTAGATGCTCTGATGATTCGTCAGATAAAATGGATGTAAATTCTGGTGCTGGTGGAACAATTAGATTTAAATCAGGACTTAGGGCACAAAGCTGCTGTGAGCATGTTATTACATCATATTTTCAGGAACAAGGAATTTTCTGCATTATTTGAAAATGCTGTCCTTGGTGTCATTATTGTTAATAAAGAAGGACAAATTGTAGCAGCTAATAAACATGTTTATGATGAATTTGGTTATCTGGAACCGGAATTGGATAATCAATCGATGGAATGCCTTATTCCCGGAAGGTTGCATGATATCCATAAACAGCACAGACTGGAGTATTATAAGAATCCATTGAGTAAGGCCGTCTGTCTGGGTCTGGGAGTAGATGCCGTTAGAAAAGATGGTACTGAATTTAAGGTTGAAGTTTCGTTGGGGCATTATACCTCGAAAGAGGGTGAATATTTTATTGCTTTTATTAATGATTTGACGAAAAAACTGGAAGCTGACAAAACAATTCAGCAATTAAAAGGCGAGTTGGACCAAAGAGTGAAAGAAAGTACCAGGTCATTGCATGCAACTGTAGATCAATTGAGCAGACAAATAAAAGAGAATGAAAGGAAAGATGCAGAATTGATCAAAGCGCTGGAAAATGAAAAAGAAATGAATGCATTGAAATCGCGCTTTGTGAGTATTGCTTCCCACGAATTCAGAACACCCTTATCAGGAATTCTGGCGTCTACCTATCTGCTGTCAAAATATACAAAAGAGTCAGATCAGCCTCAGAGAGATAAACATATTAAAAGGATTCTGTCGTCTGCTAATTTACTTAATGAAGTATTAAGCGACTTCCTTTCTGTGGATAAAATGGAACAGGAGAATTTCAGACCCAATCCAACTTTGTTTGATATCGGGGTTTTGGTTACTGAGATTATTCAGAATTTGCAACACATGCTAAAGCCTGGCCAGGAAATTGATTATAATCAGGAATGTGATAATGACATTGCCTTTCTGGATACCTCTATGTTGCATCATATACTCACCAACCTTTTATCCAATGCGATAAAGTACTCACCTGAGAATAGTAAAATCGAACTTTCTGTTGTCCGAAAGAGTGATGATTGTATTTTACGAGTAAAAGATCATGGAATTGGGATTCCGCAGCCTGAGCAAGAGAATCTTTACAAGCGTTTTTTCAGGAGTACTAATGCGGCTCATATACAAGGCACGGGATTAGGGTTAAATATTGTCAAAAAATATGTTGATGTTCTGGACGGAACAATTGACTGCAAAAGTGAAGAGAATAAGGGAACTGAATTTATTGTCAGATTTAAAAATCAAAAAGTAGTTTATGAAAACCATATTAGTAGTGGAAGACAATGAAGTTATCAGGGAGGATGTAGCCGAGATTCTTTCATTGGCTAATTACAATGTCATTTCTGCCATCAATGGCAAGGAAGGAATAGAAAAAACGTATCAACATATGCCCGATCTGGTGGTTAGTGATATTGCCATGCCGGTATTGGATGGATTTGGTATGTTGCATGTTTTGCGTAAAGATCCCAAGACGGAAAATATGCCCTTCATATTTCTGACCTCAAAAAGTGACCGCAATGATTTCAGGAATGCTATGGATTCGGGTGCTGATGATTATATAACAAAGCCCTTCAATGGCGATGAACTGCTTAAAGCTGTTGAAAACAGGTTTAAAAGAATTGCAGTTTTAAAAGAGAAATTAAGCAACGAAATTAAGCATGAATCTGAAGCTTCAGAGCTTGATTATGACCTGACTTTAACATTGGACAAGCTACCATTCGACCACGATACAAATACTTATTTTAAAAAGCAGGTAATATATAAAGAAGGTCATATCCCGCATTATCTGTATTATATTAATAAAGGAAAGGTAAGGACATTTAAAACGCATGAGGATGGCAAGCAATTGGTAATGGATCTGTTCAATGAAGGTGATTTTCTAGGCTATATATCATTGCTCGAAGAATCAGCCTATAAGGAAACTGCGGAGGCCATGGAAGAAACAGAAATTACCCTGATACCCAAAAAAGAGTTCGAAGACCTGCTGCATAGGAACCCCAATGCACAGAGAGGGCTTATAAAAATGCTTGCCAAGAATATTACTGAAAATGAGTCACACCTGCTTGGTATTGCCTATAACACCTTGCGTAAAAAGGTTGCAGCCGCGCTGACGAGCCTGCATAATAAATTCAAACCCAAAAAGAATGAAACGTATTACATCGATATATCGCGTGATGAACTGGCTTCTATAGCTGGTACAGCCACGGAGTCATTGATTCGCACGTTGACAGAATTCAGAAATGAAAATCTAATAGACATCAAGAAGGATAACAAAATTGAAATCCTGAATCCTAAAAAACTGGGTAGCCTGGTCAGGTGATACTTTGAATTTCTTCTTTTACCGGCAATTGTATTGATTTACAATTGCCTTTATGCGCAATTACTAAAACTAGCTCTGATTCAATATCTCAACTATTTTCTGGTTAAGATTCATCTTGGGATGCTCCGGATGCGGTTGTATTTTTTCCGGATGTTCCTTTTGAGGTTCGATTTCAGGATGCTGGGGTTGAGTGATTATTTCAGGTTGCACGGGTAATACTTCCGGGATATGAGGTTGAACCGGGAATTCGGGTAATGGCTTTTGTTCGGGCATAAAATCACTTTTATTTTCCAAAGCTATTTAGGGCATCTGTTATTTGTCTTGATTAAGGTTGGTCTATACATTGATTCTAATCATGCAGGGGCCAGAGGCACGGAAGTAGATTTGTATGTTGGTAAATTATCAGGTGTGAATTATATAAAGCAATTTGTAAATCATGTAATTCTTTGAAGCCGGATTGGTTGAATTTTGCGTTGTGAAGATTTGTTTATTATTCTATCACTATGAAAATTTTAATATCCGGGTTTCGTTTTAATACAATTGAATTATGAATTTGGTTTCCGGCATAATGATGCTGCCAGCGCGAATTCAATTTATTAATGAACATTTCTGAAAGGCTGTGTTTTGAAAATGATATAGCAGATATGAAAGTGCGTTTGGTTAAAGGTTTCATGGTCTTTCAAATCCTGATTGTTTTTTTGGTATGCTCACCAAAAGTATCTGCTCAAAATAAAGAATGGGCGCTTCAGGATTGCATAGATATGGCATTGCGAAAAAATATTTCATTAAACCAAAGTTTATTGGTCAATGAAATAAACCGGATTAATCTGGTACAAGCCAGGTCGAACAAACTCCCCAATCTAAATCTTAATGATGCTCAATCTTTCAATTCGGGCAGTTCATACAACGTCTCTACAGGTAAATATTCAAATCAGAATGTATTTAGCAACAGCCTGGGTTTAACAAGTACAATTGTTATTTATAATGGACTAAAGTACGCCAACCTCGTCAAGGAAAATCAACTTGCATTTGACGCGGGAAAACTTGATATAGAGAAATCCAGAAATGATCTTCGGCTTGCGGTATTGGCTGCATATATGCAGGTGCTCTTTGAGTATGATGCGGTGGATATAGCTGTAAACCAGATTTCCATTACCACCGAGCAACTGGATTATACCAGGAAATTTGTACATGCCGGCAGCCTGCCGGAAAGCAATCTGGTTCAGATGAATGCCCAGCTTGCCACCGATAGCGCTGCGCTGATTAATGTTGAGAATCAGTTGCAGATGTCGAGGGTAATACTGATGCAGCTAATGGAGTTGCCGGTAAAACCGGGCTTCGAGATTCAGCGACCCAACGCGCAGGACATCAATCCTGATATCCCGCTTACAACCAATGAAATTTACCATACAGCTATTGCCATATTGCCGGAGGTGAAAAGCGCCGATACAAAGACCGAAGTTGCGAAATTTAGTTTGAATGTAGCCCAATCAGAAATATTACCCCGGTTAACCTTAACCGGCAGCCTGGCAACTAATTATTCAAGTGCCAATTCTTTGGTATCCTATCACTCCGAAAATGGTATTGCCAATATCGGCTATCTGGGAAGTAACCCGACAGAACTTGTTTATGGTCCTGTTACTAATACATGGGCCAGTACTGCATACTATCCTTTTCTCAGGCAATTTGGCGACAACTTTGGAAAAGGGTTAAGTCTGAATCTGGTAGTGCCCCTGTTTAATAATCTGATTTATAAAAGTGATATTGACAGGGCCAGGATCAATCTGGAAGTGGCGAAATTCAATGAAACCCTGGTGAGGAATTCAGTGAGAAAGAGCATTGAGCAGGCTTATACAGATCAGATTTCGGCAGGCAAAAATTACGTAGCCACCAGGCAACAAATGATTGCAGAGGAAAGGTCTTACCATGATATGGCTATAAAGTTCAAGGCCGGAACAATAAATATTACAGACTTCTTTGTAGAGAAAAATAATTATAACAAAGCTATGCTGACTCATCTGCAGGCTAAGTTTGAATACCTCTATAAATCGAAAGTGCTTGATTTTTATATGGGTTTACCTATAACACAACTTAAATGAAAAAGGCAATAATTATTATTTCGATACTGGTAGTTGTTGGGGGTATAGCTGCATACTTTTATTTCTCAGCCAGCAAATACGTGCCTCCTGTCTGGAAGACCGCCAAAATTGAAAAGGGTAGTGTTTCTATAAATGTTACGGCTACGGGATCGCTTAATGCTGTAACTACGGTACAGGTTGGCGCTCAGGTTTCCGGCATTATCTCAAAGATATTTGTGGACTTTAATTCGGTAGTAAAGAAAGGCCAGATCATTGCGCTATTGGATACAACTTTGCTGTATTCAAGTTTGAGGGATGCCAGCGCTGCTGTTCAGAAGGCAAGGGTACAGGTAGATTTGACCGGCAAACAATTTGTGCGGGCTGATACCTTATTTACAGAAAAAGTTGCCTCCAAATCCGATTTCGATTTGGCGGAGAGCGCCTATAAATCTGCTCAGGCTGAATTGTCGTCTGCTGTAGCTAACCTGGATCATGCAAAAACAACACTTAAATATGCTACTATTAAAGCCCCGATAAATGGCACGGTAATTTCCAGAAATGTAGATGTTGGTCAGACGGTTATTTCCAGTTTCAATGCACCAACGCTGTTTACCATTGCAAATGATCTAACCCAGATGCAGGTACTGGCCAACGTAGATGAAGCGGATATAGGCCAGGTTAAAGTGGGTCAGGAAACTGTGTTTACAGTGGATGCCTATCCTTATGATGTTTTTAAAGGTTCAGTAGCTATGGTCAGGCTGCTGCCTGTGGTGGTTCAGAATGTGAACAACTATACTGTGGTAATCAATGTTTCCAATCCGGATCTGAAGTTGCTGCCTGGGCTTACGGCAAATGTTACCATCAAGGTTACTGAGCATACCGGTATACTAAGAGTCGCAGGCAATAGTATACACTTTATGCCGTCCACTGATTATCTGCACTATATTAAAATGCCGGATTCTGCAATTTCAAGAATACAGTCAAAGCGAATTGCCGGAAATGAAATACCCAAGCCGGGAAGTGATGGCTATATCTGGGTGAAGAATGGTGAGGTTGTTCGCCCCGAGTTGGTGCATATCGGAATATTTGACGGCTCATTTATAGAGATTTCAGGAGATATTAAAGAAGGTGATGTAGTCCTGACCGGCGGCGAATCAGTTGATGCGGCAGCAGCTACCAATAATCCGTTTATGCCTAAAATGCCAAGCCGTAAAACCACCCATTGATGGAAGCCTCGCGATCACTGATTTCGGTTAAAGACCTTTCAAGGACCTATAAGATGGGGGAAATAGAATTCTATGCCCTCAGAGGTGTATCACTTGAAATACAAAAAGGTGATTTTGCTGCGGTAATGGGGCCCAGCGGATCTGGTAAATCTACTTTTATGAATCTGCTGGGTTGTCTCGACCATCCAACTGGCGGGTCCTATTTTCTGGATGGGGTAGATGTATTGAAGTTGAGTAAAAACCAACTGGCAGAACTGAGAAATCAAAAGATCGGATTTATATTCCAGTCGTTCAATATCCTGGCACGCACATCTGCTATCGAGAATGTGGAGTTGCCAATGCTCTACAATAACAAGCTCAATACAAAGGAGCGTAAGGAGAAGGCAATGGCTGCCTTAAAATCGGTAGGACTGGCTGACAGGGCAGACCATCTGCCCAGCCAGTTGTCCGGCGGTCAACAACAGCGTGTGGCTATTGCCCGCAGCCTGGTGAACGATCCTGTAGTTATTATGGCCGATGAGCCAACGGGCAACCTGGATACCCGATCCAGTTATGAGATCATGGATATATTTCAGCAGTTGAATGAAAAAGGCATTACCATTATTATGGTTACCCATGAGACGGATATTGCCCAGTTTGCCCGGACCAATATTCTTTTCAGAGATGGCCAGATCGTATCCAATGTGCCGGTTACCGAGCGGAAATTTGCAAAAGAAGAGTTGCCCAAATTGCCGGAAATTAATCCAAGGGAGGTACTCACATGAGAATAGTAAACCTGCTTAAGATAGCTTACAGATCACTCAGCAAAAATAAGCTCAGGGTGCTGCTCACCATGCTGGGTATTATAATAGGTGTAGCCTCTGTAATAGCTATGCTGGCAATAGGTGAGGGCTCCAAGCAGAATATACAGGCATCGGTATCCAGCCTGGGAACGAATTCAGTTATGATCTATCCCGGCTCATCAAATATGGGAGGTGTGCGAATGGGGGCCGGTTCACATTCTACACTAACCATTAAGGATGTTGAGGCTATCACAGCAAAGTGCGAATATGTAACTGATGTTTCTCCGGTGGTGCAGCGTTCATCGCAGATCATTGCCGGCAATCAAAACTGGCACACCAATGTTATTGGTGCCTACGGGCAGTATTTCTCTATCCGTAATCTTACTATATCCAGCGGCGTGGGCTATTCTACTACTGATGAAAAGGTGGCGGCAAAGGTTTGTATTATCGGGCTAACAGTATCTACTAATTTATTTGGAGCTGGCACCGATCCTGTGGGTAAGTATATCCGTATCAACAGCATTCCATTTAAAGTCATTGGTCTGCTTGATAAAAAAGGACAGAATACTTTTGGTCAGGATCAGGATGATATTATTATTGCGCCATTCAATACGGTGCAAAAAAGAATGTTGTCTACGATATACTTAAACTCCATTCTGGCCTCAGCCAAATCTGAAAAGGATATTGATAAAGCAAAGGAACAGATAACATCCATAATCAGAACAGAGCACAGGCTTACACCCGCCACTGAAGATGATTTTACGGTTAGGTCACAAGCTGATATTGCCAATATCTTCGGCTCCATTTCGAATATTATGACCATACTGCTGGCCAGCATTGCAGGCATTTCATTAATAGTCGGTGGGATAGGTATTATGAACATTATGCTGGTATCTGTAACCGAGCGTACCCGTGAAATTGGTATCAGAATGGCAGTTGGCGCCAAGGGGCGGGATGTCCTGATTCAGTTTATGATTGAGTCTGTTTTCATCAGTATACTTGGTGGTTTAATTGGTATTGTGCTAGGTATACTTATTTCTGTTTTGGTTGGCAGGTTTGGCGGATGGCCTGTGGTAATTACCCCAACATCTATTTTGCTGTCCTTTTTATTCTCGTCGGCAGTAGGTATTTTCTTTGGGTGGTATCCAGCCCGGAAGGCAGCAGCCCTCAATCCTATTGATGCATTGCGATATGAGTGATGGATTTGCCATTTGATTTTCGTTATTTTTGCGGTTAGATGCCCAATTTATATATCATAGCGGGTTGCAATGGAGCTGGTAAAACTACAGCCAGTTTTACTATTCTTCCGGACATCCTGGGTTGTAATGAATTTGTGAACGCAGATGCTATTGCTTATGGTATTTCCCCGTTTAATGTGGAAGGTGTGGCTATAGAAGCAGGGCGGATCATGCTGCACCGTATTGAGGAACTGCTTAATGAGGGTGGTGATTTTGCTATTGAAACAACATTGGCAACCCGAAGTTATGTTTCATTGGTGAAAAGAGCTCAGGTAATAGGGTACTCGGTTAAGGTTATATATATCTGGCTGGAATCTCCCCAGATGGCTTTACAACGTGTGGCCGAAAGGGTTAGCAAGGGTGGGCACAATATTCCCGAAGAAGTAGTGGAAAGAAGGTATTACAGAGGAATAAGCAACTTCTTTAATTTGTTTTTGCCGATCTGTGATGCCTGGATATTGGCAGATAATACCAGAAACAGATTGAATATTATTGCTACAGGTGAAAAAAAATCAGAACAATTGATAGAAAATACCGACCTTTGGGAAATAGTTAAAAGTCAGATTTATGGCGTTTAAACCAGAAAATGTTGAATTTTTTGCCAAAGTTGAATATGGCCTGAAACTGGCAATTCAACGTCTTTATGATCAGAAAGCGGCCAATAACGAAACTGCTGTAATATCTGTAAATGGTGAAATTAAACGCGTTTCAGCGAGGGAACTCGTTGAAAACAACCAAAAAGGCACATGGTTAAGCAATAAATAATTGCAAGGATCCGGTATCAGATCTTAGATAAGCATCCCAATCATTTTTACTTATTCACCTACTTCCACACTTTCTTCATGCCAAGGGAATGATTCTGCATTCTTGCTGGTCTCCCAATAGAATTTACCGCGCTTGCGGTCGTAATTGCCCATCTCGTTCATTGTTTCGCAGTCATACAGACGACCATTGATCATGGTATAATGCACACTTTCAGTATTCTGTATCAGGTCCAATGGGTTTTTATCCATAATGATCAGATCAGCGAGTTTGCCTGCCTTTAGTGAACCTATCCAGTTATCCAATCCAAGGTTGGTGGCAGGGTTGATTGTGGCACAACGTAAGGCCTCCAGATTGCTCATGCCACCCTGGGCCAGCATCCAGGTTTCCCAATGAGTGCCTATGCCCTGTATCTGCCCGTGTGCGCCCATATTTACTTTTACACCTGCATCTTCCAGCTTCTTTGCGCTTTGCGATACAAGTATATGTCCGTTTGTATATTCCTCTTCAGGCGCCATGGTGCGGTGGCGGCTACGGGTATCTATTACTGCACGTGGTGTGTACCTGAGCAGCCGCTCCTTTTCCCAAACATTGGTATGCTGGTACCAGTAATTTTCGCCACTAAGCGCACCATAGCAAACAATAAGGGTAGGGGTGTAGCCGGTTTGCGAATTCTTCCAGAATTGCACAACATCATTATACAATGTAGCCACAGGTATATTGTGCTCTATTGTAGTATGACCATCCATTACCATACCCATATTGTGATAGAAGAAAGAGCCACCTTCAGGCACTACTTCCATTTTTAGTTCACGTGCCGCTTCTATTACCATCTGGTTTTGCTCACGGCGTGGCTGGTTGTAGCTCTTAACACTGAATGCGCCATATGCTTTAGTGCGGCGCAATGCGCTTTTTGCATCTTCATACGAATTGATAACTGCCTTAAAGTCGCCCTCAGCGCCGTATAGGATCGTACCGGTAGAAAAAATGCGTGGGCCCACCATTGCACCCGATTTTACCAACTCACTTTGCGCGAAAACCATTTCGCTGTTGGCCGATGGGTCGTGCATGGTTGTAACGCCGTATGCCAGGTTGGTGTAGTAAGGCCAGTGCTTTTCGGGTGTAAGGCCGTCGCGGAAGTGATTGCCATGTGCATGGGCATCTATGAAGCCGGGCATAATGGTCTTGCCGTCGCAGTTAATAGTTTTAGTATGGGCTGGTATAGTTACCTCTCCGTTTTTGCCGATAGCTTTAATCAGGTTCCCTTCAACTAATACAGTGCCATTTTCAATTACCTCATTGCCTTCCATGGTTATAATGCGTGCATGTGTAAAGGCTATGGCACCTGCAGGCTTATCTGTTTTAGCTTTAAGCCCAACAGCAATGCCATGCTCAGGGAGCTTGAAGAGTGAATCAGGTTTGTTGTTGATGAATTCAAAACGGTCTTCGAGATTAATGGTGTAATACTGATCGCCGAGGGTATAGTGCAGGCTCTTATTGTCGCTGCTCCAGTGCAAATTTATTCCTGCATCGAGCGATACTTTTTTAACCGGGAAGTCTGTTGATTCTGCGCTTAGCGAAACTTCCTTACCTGTATGTGGAAATGGAGCAACATAAACTTCGTGCAGATCTACATAAGCTACCCAGTTGCCATCGGGTGAAACGGTGAACTGGCTGCCATACTTGCTTTTGAAGATCGTGCGGTCGTCGCTGCCATCCGGTTTGCAGCTATTAAGGGTTTTGTCGAGGCCTCCACCCGCCTGATAATAAATGAGCTTGCCTGTATGGTCGAATTTAGGATCTCCACCCCTGTTGGTTACAAAGGTTTCTTTGTGGCCAGAAGCAGGCATCAGGTAGATGCCTGGCTTTATGGTATAGGTATTCCCCATGATGTCGTTACTGCCTTCTTTGGTATATACTATCCAATTGCCATCGGGCGAAAAAGAAGGGGTGCGATACAAACCTTTTTTGGCAGTTAAAGCCACAGGTTTGGCATCAGGATGAAGATCGATTTTGCAAATGGATCCTTTGTTGTCGTCCGTCCATGTTACATAAACCAGGCTCTTTCCATCGGGTGAGAAAGACGGTTCAAATTCCTGGGCCTTGCTATTGGTTATCCGCTCCGGTTTGCCATTGGGCAGTGCTTTTTTGTAGATGTGCCCAAGTGCATTAAATACCATCAACCTGCCATCCGGAGATGTGGTTGCATGCCTGATAACATTGACATTGAACTCTTCGGGATTGAGGTTTTGAGGGAAACGCACAGCATCGGTCATATGTTGTTTTACATTGCAGGTAAAAGGTATTTCTGTTGCTTCATTAACCTTGCCGGCATCAACCTTTACTATTTTCCCACCGCTCCAGATCACTATGTTTTTATCATCAGGAGTCCAGGCATAGCCGGTATAAATGCCAAAGATGGTCCACGCCTCCTGCTGGTCTTTATCCAGCTTATCATATATGGGCCATTCTTCGCCGGTAGCCAGGTCGCGCAGGTAGAGCACTGTTTTAGTGCGTACCCTTTTCACAAAGGCCATAATTTTGCCATTATGCGCAATCTGTGGCCGTACAGCACCACCTGGGCCACCTGTTACATTTTCTATAGTTCCCTTTTCTCTGTCGAAACGTTTGATGGCAAAGATCTGCTCATTGGGGTTCTTATTGTACTGGAAATACCCACCCGGATACATGTCTTCGCTGTAATACACATACCTTCCATCAGGCGAAACAGTAGGCTCGTTAAGATCCTGCTGATCATTTTTACGGGCGGTAAGTTGTAGTCCGCCACCGCCGTTTATATGGTACATCCACAGTTCACCGGCGCCAAGTGAGCGGCCTGAGGTAAAGTGCTTGCGGGCAATGATGTAGTTCTTATCAACCCAAACTGCATTGTTCAGCAGCCTGAAGTTTTCTTTGGTAATCTGTTTGGCGTGGCTGCCATCGCGGTCCATTACCCAAATGTTATCGCCCCCACCTGCATCAGATGTGAAGAGTATTTTCTTGCCATCAGGACTGAAGCGGGGCTGCACCTCATAGGCCATGCCGGTGCGCAGGGCTTTTGCCGTTCCTCCTTTTGCCGGAATAGTATAAATATCTCCCAGCAGATCGAACACAATCTCCCTGCCATCAGGCGAAATATCCAGATTCATCCATGTGCCCTCATTTACCGTGAAGGTTACATCCTTTCCCGGTCCACCAGGATTGTTTACATCCCACTTCTTTTTATCGTCTTTTTTGTCCTGGGCAAAGGTTAGCGTGGAGACTGAACAAAGAAATATAAATACATACAGTATATTGGATCGCATGATTATTTGTTTAGGAGGGGTAAAGATAAGTTTCTTGTTTGAATCAGTATAATGCCGGAAGCAAGTGGGCAGGAAGCAGTTGTTTAGTATTAATCCTTAGCCCAATCTTCGATTTCAATATTGGCAAGTCGGCTTAAATGGGCAACATTATTGGTTACCATAACCATGTCATTATAAATTGCAGTTGCCCCAATCAATAAGTCAAAGTCATCAAGGTACTTTTTCAAAGCACTTCAGTTTTGCGGTTGAATGTTCTTGAGGCTCTTAAATCAGCAATGATATCTTCGGCAGAACCATCTGATTTCCAGGAGCCCAAAAGTCCATCTAAAGATGTCGTTGTTTGTTTTTCCTGTTTACCCAATGATTGTGTAAGCAGTGTAATTAAATCACCTTACGCAGATAAATTGTTTAATATGTTGTAAATTTGTTTGATAAATTGATGGTAATGTGGAAAACTTATCCACACCTGCCTATGTAAAAGCGGCCTGATTCACTATTGTTGCTGCGTAAAGTGAGTGAGTAATCTATATGCCGGAAAAGGAGCAACCTTTGATGAGGTTATGGATCAAATGAAGCATAGACATTCCCAACGAAATGCGGATATTGAGCGCAACAGAGGCCATTGATAACTTGTTAAAGTAACGTGAGTCCGATGAATTAATTGAGACTGTAATAGCCCCCATTCTTTGAATCTCTTTCGAGGATGAATAGTGTATTTGTGTGCTTCTTTTTCAAAAGTTCTCCAACGTTCCTGCGGTCAGCGCGAAAAGCGGTACAGCGCGCGAACTTTCCTAATTCATCGAACTGACGTTAACGTAGAATTAATCAACTCACGAAATCGATTTCTGCTATTTATTTTAGAAAGCCGGGAACAGAGTATCTTTTCCGTGCCAAACTTGTGGATAAATATCTGTTTTTCAAAACTTCTCATTCCCTAACTTTGCGGTCCATAACATACTCATGGATTCTTCAGTAAAAATATTTTCAGGAAACGCTTCCAAATACCTGGCGGAAGCAATAGCCAAATATTACGGCAAACCTCTTGGCGCTCTAAGCATTCAAAAATTCAGTGATGGTGAATTCCAGCCTGTTTTCAATGAATCCATTCGCGGCGACTATGTTTTCCTTGTTCAGGCCACATTTTCTCCATCCGACAATCTCATGGAACTGCTCATGATGATAGATGCAGCGCGCAGGGCTTCTGCCGGCTATATCACCGCAGTAATTCCATACTTTGGCTTTGCGCGTCAGGACAGAAAGGACAAGCCCAGGGTGGCCATTGCATCCAAACTGGTCGCTAATCTGCTCACTGTGGCAGGTGCGAACCGGGTCATGACCATGGATCTCCATGCTCCTCAGATTCAAGGTTTTTTTGATATACCTGTGGATCATCTGGATTCTTCTGCAATTTTTATACCCTATATTCAGAAATTAAAGATAGAAAACCTTATCTTTGCGGCCCCCGATGTAGGAAGTACCAATCGGGTACGTGAAGTTGCCAAGTATTTCGGAACAGATATGGTTATCTGTGACAAGCAACGCAAACGTGCCAATGAGATTGAATCCATGTCGGTTATTGGTGATGTTACCGGCAGGAATGTAGTGTTGATAGATGATATTTGTGATACAGCAGGAACGTTATGTAAATCGGCGGCAATAATAAAAGAGCGTGGTGCTTTATCTGTTCGTGCTTTTTGCACACACCCGGTTCTTAGCGGTAATGCCTACGAAAATATTGCAAACTCCGAGTTGGAAGAACTGGTTGTTTGCGACACAATACCATTGAAAAGACACGATGTAAGTAAAATAAAAGTACTGCCTACAGGCGAATTGTTCGCAATAGCCATCCGCAATACTTTCGAAAACAAATCAATTAGTTCTTTGTTTATTCATAGTAACAGAAAATAAATAAATGGATTGTAATTCTGAGGTCTTACGACTTTTGACTTACTTCTTTTGATTTTCGACTTACAACTTTCGACTATAAAATTAACGACTGTTTATACAAAAAAATCCACCCTTGGGATGAAATAAAGAAATGTGTTTGCTTCATTGAGCACAGGTTCGCATTAACCAGGGAAATTATTTAAAAAACGATTTCAGACCGGATGTTAGGTGGATATTCGCCCGAATCTGAAACAAAAAAACACTAAAAATGAAAAGTGTAAAAATTGAAGGAAAAATCAGGACCGACCTTGGCAAAAAAGCTACACGCCATCTCCGCTCCGAAGAACAGGTGCCAGCCGTAATCTACGGTGGTACAGAAACCATCCATTTCCATGCTCCGGTTATGGCATTCCGTACACTCGTGTACACTCCGGAATTCCAGATTGCTGAGATCTCTGTAAATGGTAAGAATTACAAAACAATCATGAAGGACATCCAGTTCGATGTAGTTACCGACGAACTGAATCACATCGACTTCCTTGAACTGGTTGACGATCATAAAGTAGTTGCTACTTTGCCTATCAAGTTCACAGGACAGGCTCAGGGTGTAAAAGATGGCGGACGTCTTGAATTGAAAATCAAAGCGCTTCACGTTCGTACTTATCCAAAGCATTTGTCAGAGCATATCGAAGTGAATATCGACAATCTGCAGTTGCATGGTAATATCCGTGTTCAGGATGTAAAGGTTGATAACATGGAAATACTTAACTCTCCGCGTATTCCAATAGCTTCAGTTGTAACTACCCGTGCATTGCGTCAGGCAGATACAGATGCAGCGGCAGTAGCAGGCGGTAAGGCAGCGCCAGCCGCCAAGGCAGCGCCGGCAGCTAAGGCAGCGCCAGCCGCCAAAGCAGCGCCGGCAGCTAAAAAATAATTATATCCATACGTTTTTTTTTCTAAAAAAGCCCTTCCTTTGGTTGGGCTTTTTTCGTGGTGTGGTTTTGATGCTGCCAATAAGGGGAATTGTACATTTTGGTTGATTGTTTTTGTTTTCCGGTTTGTTAATGTAAATTCCGGAGCATGTTGACCCACCCCCCTCAAAAAGAGATTCCGGCATGTTGCCCCACTGTATTAACCTTTGGTCATGCCTTTGTTCCGGTATGTTGCCCCGCCTGTCTGTTAGCCACCCGGCTGCCATTCCGGCATGATGCCCCATTGGCTAATTCTGGATGAAGTCACCTTTTTTAGAGTTGATTCCGGGATGTAGTCACCTGTAGGACGTTCAAAATAGTATCATTCCGGGATGTAGCCACCAGTTGGACGATGGCAAATGTATTATTCCGGGATGTAGCCACCCGTAGTTGGTAAAATGAAAGGCTTTTTGATGTTGATTGCCCTTTAAAAAAACAAGGGTATGACTCAAAAACCAATAGAGATGGAACAAATCAAGCAAGTTCTGCAGTAAAAAAAAGAAGGCGTAGCGATCAGGGAGATAGTGCGCCGTGTAGGTATCAGTCGCAACAGTGTTCGTGGCTATTTACGGTTACAGGAAGGGAAAGACGATCTTTCAGATAAGGCTCTGGCTGTAAATGCTTATAACAATGAGCAGCATGATGCCCAAACAAAACGGCATTATGATCTGATCCAGCATTTTGTTGCCCAGGTGCGGGAACTTAGGAGGTGTCAAGAAATAACTTTATATAATTTCGTTTTTCAAAAAAAAAATCCAATGCCCAATACATATACCTAACTTTATGTTCATTGTGTATTTGCTGTAAAATACAGAGCTGGAATGTTACAAACTTATTGGGATGATCGATTACGATTGTACATTACAGCCACCGTTCAAAATGATGGACATAAAATGCTAGCTATAAATAATGTTGCTGATCATCTGCATTTCCTCGTTGGGTTAAATCCAAAACAATCCATTTCAGATATGATGCGTTTCGCAAAAGGAAATTCTGCTGAATGGATAAATAAAGAGAAATTAACCCCAAATAAATTTTATTGGCAGGAGGGTTATAGTGCATTTAGTTATTCAAAAACTCAAGTTGATGGAGTTATAAAATATATTGCAAATCAACAGGGACACCATAAAAAAGTGGGATTTCTTGATGAGTATAAAAATATGCTTATCAATGCGGGTATAGAATTTGATGAACGATATATTTTCAAATTACCGGAATAAATCAAACTCATTTGAATAGGCTAGCCCCTAAGGGGCATTGAAATATATAATACAATTTTGCTGCAAATCGGTAGCTCCTAACGGAGCAAATAGGAATATTCAACTTTCGAGACCTCATTATTTACATTAATAAATTAAAACAAACATTGGCAAGGATACTCGCATTAGACTACGGAAAAAAACGCACCGGGATTGCAGTCAGCGACCCGTTACAAATTATAGCAACTGCCCTTGATACCGTTGATTCAAACGAACTCATTGGTTATCTGAAAAAATACATTGCCCGCGAACCTGTGGAAAAGATCATTATTGGCTACCCGCTCAATTTCGATAACTCGCCTACCGATGCCACTCCGCTGGTAGAAAAATTCATAATCAAATTCGGCAACGTATTCCCCAACATTCCTGTGATAAAAACCGACGAACGAATGACCTCAAAAATGGCCTCTCAGGCTATTTCAGGAATGGGATTGAAAAAAAAGGACCGGGAGAAAAAGGAATTGATCGACTCGGTAAGCGCAGTTATGATGCTCCAGGAATACCTTCAATAATTTGCTTTTCCCTGAACTAATTCAATGCCAATTACATTCTCTGCATTGGTGGTCCTTCTCTGTGGGCATGTTTGTTATCCAGCTTAAATTTGAAAGTCAGGGCGACATTGTTGGTACTGTAATTCACTTTGGCGGTGGGTATTACAGCCGGAGTTCCTGTACTTACAACACCGGAATAATCAATACTGTAAGGCAATTCATATCCTGAGTAAATACCGTGTACTATAGCAATATCTGCGTAAAAGTTACGATAATGGAATCCTGCACCAAGGCTGAGATCTATCCGCTCAGTAGTATAATTGTTATTTTGAACAGATTGTCCGTAAGTAGTATAAGCATTGCCATAATAGCCAAATCCGGCACGCAACATAAATGAATTGGTAACCACACCCTCACCACCTATCCTGAAATTGGATGCGCCTTTATAGGTCTTCTTTATCACCTGGTTCATTTGGTCTGCTTCCTGCTGATAGGTTTGGTTCGTTACATTATCAATACCATTCTGGAATGAATATTTCATGCTGCTGTAATCTACATACTCGAAATCTGCTGAAATAAATCCAAATTTATTCAGCAGCATTGTAGCGCTCAGAATACCCTTTGCCGGTGTAGTAAGGTGATAGTCAAAACTGTTTTGCATGAGGGAACCATCATTTACCGACAAAATAGAAGCTGTATCAATATTTGATGTGGTGTGTGTTGTTGTAATTCCGGGATTATATACTTCTGAAATAGAATAATAGGTAGGCGTATGCAATGCAACTCCCAACCTGAACATTTCTGATACTTTAAAAATAGCTCCTACCTTGGCATTTATACCAACACCAGCAATATCCAGCGACTGGTTATAACTGAAGGACTTAAACCCAGACGGATTAGAACTGGTGTTGCCATCTGCCAGGCTTTCCTGGTAATAGGTGTCTCCGTGGTAATTTATTACCGGAATACCCAATGTGATACCAAGCATTAAGCGTTCACGATAATTACCTCCCATAGAAAATGTATATTCCTTGATACCTCCCGTAGTTTGTGTACTCTTTTGCTGGTAAACACCGCCTCCATAAGGCACTATTGTTTCATACATTCCACTGCTGTTCAAATTAAGCAGGTAAGACTGATAACCCATGTACCCAAGTGTATTGGTAGGTGCAGTGGATGCAGCACTTGCCGGATCATTGTTGGCATCAGATTCGAATACCTGCGAGGCCGAACTTGTTGAATTTTTTCCGTTATAAATTACACTGTTATTGAAATCGGCTACCCGGTTCATGCCAAAACCAAAGGAAACGGTTTTCCCTGCCCTCCTGTCATACCGCTTCCCTTTGGGAGCATCAGTAAGAATCAAACCGAAGTTATTAAAATTAACTTGTGTAAAATTATCATTGGTGGTAAAGCCGGTATAGTTGCTGCTGGTAGCATTTATCTTGAGCGATGGAGTTATCAAAAACTCCGAACTTCTGTAAACACCGATTCCTGCCGGGTTAACACTAAGTGAACTAAAATCACCGCCAACAGAGCCTAATGCATTCCCAAAACCCATGGAACGCGCGGTACCCTGTGTCGAAAGATTTGAAAACCGATATGCTTCACCTACATCCTGAGCCGCAGCGCCAAAAGACAGGCTTAAAAGTGACGGAATTATTAATAATCTTAAATCACGCATAAAAATTCTTTTTAAAATTATTAGACTATTACTGTAACTCAATGTTTAAAACCACTATTGTGATAATAACCTGCAAACTACGTACCATAAGCCGTTAACAAAACTAAAAATGGCATTATCACGTTAAGTAACAATGCCATTTTATATAATAATTAACTATAAATATTGTTACCTGCGACCGCCAGAATGCCCACTGCTACGTGATCCGCCGCCACCCGAACTGCGGCCACCGCTACTACCACTAGAGCGTGTGCCTCCACCGAATCCACCTGAACGATTGCCACCACCAAATCCACCTGAACGATTTCCGCCATTGAATCCGCCTGTACGGGCAGGTGAACCGAAACTACGGTTTGATGAAGGTGATGCAGAACGATTGCTGCCACCATTAAACAGACTGCGTAAACCACCCCTGCTTGAATTATTTTGTTGAGCGCCATAGTTACGGTTTCCACCACCAAAACGCTGACCCTGAGTGTTATTTCCACCTCTCTGGCTCATCTGGTTTTCGGAAATCCTGCTACCACCACGCATACCCATGCCGGCCGCATTTGTTCTGTTTCCCGATCCGGCAGCAGCCAGTGGCCTTGTACGTAATCCGATCTGATTATTACCAGCGCTTCTAAATCCATTATTACCGGCAAGTCTGTAACCTACTCTGTTACCCATGCTGTAAATCTGACGAGGACCATAGGATCCATATCCCCCTCTGTAATATCTGCCGCCTTCATAACCTGCATAATACCTGTTCCAGTATCCGCCATAGCAGCCACCATACCAGCCTCCTGCATAGAAAGGATAACCCCAGGCACTATAAAATCCGGGATAACCCCACCATGTATTCCAGCCCCAGCCACCATACCAGAATGGCCCGACTCCAAAACTTACACTTATTCCCGGAGTCCAGGGATTATAGCCCCAATAAGGATCTACCCAATACCTGTTGTACCACCATGGATTGTAAAATGTACTATAATAACCCATATTATAAAATGAATTATCAAAACGATTGATACGCGAACTGTATGAATCATCATCATAATCAATATAATCTTCCGGATTATTATAGCTCTGGTAATTATCTATATCTCCACTTTCCGGACCATGCTGATTTCCCGCCTGATTATCAGCAGGCTGACTGCCACGCTGATCCCTGCCTGTTGCATATATGTCATCTGTTTGCCCGTATGATAGGATACCTGATCCTAACAGCAAAAAACCAACTAACACCAAACGTTTCATATTGTAGTTTTTAAAACTAATAATGCTATGTGAAATTACTACTTTTGCCAGATTCCACCAATTAATAGATGGCTAATAAAGAATAAGGTTTATTATGGCAAAAATTTTAACAAATCGGTCTGACGATTACGCACAATGGTACAATGATCTGGTATTAAAAAGCGGTCTTGCCGATTATTCGGCTGTAAAAGGATGCATGGTCATTAAGCCACACGGATATGCCCTTTGGGAGCATATGAGAGATGAACTGGATAAAAGGTTTAAAGAGACAGGACACCAAAATGCATATTTCCCATTATTCATACCTAAGAGCTTCCTGAGTAAGGAGGCTGCCCATGTTGAAGGCTTTGCCAAGGAATGCGCTGTTGTAACCCATTACCGGCTTAAAAACGATCCTAATGGCGGTGGTGTGATCGTTGATCCGGAGGCTAAGCTGGAAGAAGAACTGATAGTAAGGCCAACATCCGAAACCATTATCTGGAATACGTATAAAGACTGGATACAATCATATCGGGACCTGCCATTGCTCATCAATCAGTGGGCCAATGTGGTGCGCTGGGAAATGCGCACACGCCTGTTCCTGCGCACTACCGAATTCCTTTGGCAGGAAGGCCATACCGCACATGCAACCCGTGATGAGGCCATTGAAGAAACCCGTAAGATGCTGGAGGTTTATGCCACATTTGCCGAAGAATATATGGCTATGCCGGTTGTGCGTGGTGTGAAAACCGCCAACGAGCGCTTTGCCGGCGCTGAAGATACTTATTGCATTGAGGCATTAATGCAGGATGGCAAGGCTTTACAGGCTGGTACTTCGCACTTCCTCGGGCAGAATTTCGCCAAAGCTTTCGATGTTACGTTCCAGGATAAAGACAATAAAAGGGATTACGTATGGGCAACATCATGGGGCGTTTCAACCCGTCTTGTGGGTGCAATTGTAATGGCGCATAGCGATGATGACGGTCTTGTACTTCCTCCAAAACTGGCTCCATTGCAGGTAGTTATTGTACCTATTTTCAATAAAGACCCGGAGGCCGTAACCCGTATCAATAAAATCGCGGCTGACCTTATGGCAACCCTGAAACTAAACGGGGTTCGTGTAAAATTTGATAATGATGATAATACACGCCCTGGTTTCAAATTTGCCGAATATGAACTGAAAGGAGTTCCGGTGCGCATTACGCTGGGCGCCAGGGATATTGAAAACAATATTGCCGAAGTTGCCCGCCGCGACACTAAGGGAAAAGAAAGTATCCAACTGGATAATCTGGCTGCACATACCCTGCAATTGCTTACCGACATTCAAAGCAATATGTACCAAAAGGCGCTCAATTTCAGAACAGAGAACACAACTAAAGTGGACACCTGGGATGATTTTATGAAGGTACTCGACGAAAAGCCAGGCTTCCTTTCAGCACATTGGGACGGCACTCCAGAGACTGAAGAAAAGATCAAGGAACT
Source organism: uncultured Bacteroidota bacterium (assembly GCA_903903635.1). Classification (GTDB taxonomy): domain Bacteria; phylum Bacteroidota; class Bacteroidia; order Chitinophagales; family Chitinophagaceae; genus Nemorincola. The sequence goes on along the minus strand of CAIUZK010000203.1, from coordinate 256 downwards.
GTCTAAAGCCACCATCCGCTGCATTCCATTGAATAATGAGTTGGAGGACGGCAAGTGTGTGCTGACCGGAAAACCTTCGCTACAGAGGGTTTTATTTGCAAGGGCATATTAGGAACGTTGACGAAATAACTCCCACCATCTTACTCGTTCTATTCCATTGTTATTTCGTTGTAAAAGTAATTATGTAAGTAAAGCATAGTGCAGTATGTGCGGTCATCCTAATGATTTAGGAGCCGAAATTTTAATTTAGTATGCG
>CAIUZK010000202.1 GCA_903903635.1 uncultured Bacteroidota bacterium | reverse complement strand
GTTCCATCTTTTTTGCTGCGGCGCATGTCTAATGAGAGGCCAATACTTGTATCCATGGACACAAAGCTAAATAAAATTTGCACATAATTTGCACATAAACTTTGGTTATTTTTGAAGCAAAATGAAACTATGTACTTTATAAATCACTGACTATCAATATTAATTACACCATATCGAACCATATGAGACCATGAATACGATGCCTTACAAGCAGAGGGTCAGCGGTTCGAACCCGTGTGCTCCCACGGAGGCCGAAAGGCAATACAGACAAGGGTTTCAGCTAAAACTGAAACCCTTTTTTATATACAATATTTCGATGCTTGCCACAGTTCTTGCCACACCCAGCAAACATTGTGTTTTTCATACAAAAAACGCAACATTCTGATTTTTTCACACTTTCTCGACCTATAGGAAAGTATCAGGATCACTTCTGACTTTTAAATAATATCCTGTTTACCTATAACCTGGTAGTCATGGAATTCCTATTCGTAGATGAAGTCAATATCAGCTTCTTCCGCCAAGCACTTAAACTCTTTTTTTGTTATTATGTTTGGGTTCCGAGTATTCGGCACCCTACCAAAGATGCTTTCCAACTTAGCCAACGTTAAAATTGGCGGATTGTGTAAGTCTCTAAATATCTTCTTCGTAATAATGAAAACAGGGTAATCTTTGGCGCGTTGTTTATATCGATCGTTCCAAAGTTGCACTCGTCGGTTCCCGATACTAATACGCTTCTCTGTAGGACGGCTTAAGAAAGTCCGTAATTCCGTTTGTGTCTTAAAGTCTCCTGCCGTGTGGTCAAATGGCAAAGGCTCACTATCGTTAACCATACAGTTCGAAGGATGCCTAATACCCTTATTGTTATACCAATCCCTGCCAAGGTTGTGTGACTCTCTTCGTTCTTGTACTTCTAAGATCGCGACCAACCTATAGTGTGCATAATCGGTATACCAGTTGCCTTTTACGGTCATGTATACTATAATATCATTAGGCTGAAGGTTGGGAGCAAAAAACTCCTGCCGACACAATGATGTTATCGATGGAAACTCATTCTGTAAATCTGGTTCCCTTCGGCATGAAGCGTCTACAAAGGGAGGGTAATTATGATCGGTCATCGCCTGTCGCCCTAATTCGTTAAAACATAGCGGATGATACGAATTCTCGTAAAAATGGTTAATGGCATTGCTTATAATACTGTGATCGGCAAATATCCGCAGTGAGATGGTTGTAAGATTTGTGTCATTTCTAAGATGAATTTTCGACAAATCATAGCTTGGTATTTCAACACAAAGTTTTTTCACTTCGTCTAAAATATTTTTTACTGTGCCTTCAGCTTCAAACGCACCTAGTTGGGATTGATAGTAATTTTCAATTGTTTCAAGCAGTTCATTATCCGTTTCAAACGCATCCGGCAGAAAAGAAATGTTAGACCTATCGCTCAGTATCTGCTTGTATAATTGTTTAAATTTCGGGATGCGATTCCTTTTCTCAGTTTGTTGCTGATTATATAAATTGATGTATTCGTTGAGTCCTTTAATTTTTCTGCCTTGCTCCGGCGCTTTACCACCAATTATAAAATTGATAAATTCAATACCTTTTTGCGAAAGCACCTGATTGAAAAAATCAAGGCAGAATATTTCATCCAGAGATTGCCCTTGTATAAGTTCTTCCATCTCAGATAAAATGGGCGTAAAATCTAATTCAGGATGATTCTCCTTTATGGTATGGTATAACTGAATATTTTCTATAAACTTAGGCAGGTTTTCATGTATTATTCTGTACGCGATGGCGGTTGATTGTTCTTCTGCGCAATACATGTTTTTTCTACCAATAAGGCATACATTTTCCTGAATCTTACACATCAATTACTAAATAGTGCAACGATTGCAAGTAAATCTTGAAAGACATTTGCATTCTAATAGGAGCAAGGCTATTACGACACCAATGACAACTTTTTAGCTGACCAGTATGACCTTCATCAGGTAAGTAGCTGACAAAGATCACATTTCGCTGAGTAGGATTAAGGATAAGTTACCGTCTAAACAAAGACTGTTTAATATATAAAATGATCAGTTTTTCATATATTATTTAAATGAATTCGACTAGAAAATATATATATCTTAGATTAAAGGACCTGATCAGCAAAGCTGGTATCCGTTTGATAGAAATCACTTTCAAAGATAAAGAAGGGATAGATTTATTTTCAGTTAGACTTGGAGAAGTGGAACTATATTACAATCCTGAAAAATACGATAAAAAAGCGATTGCATTACTGTTTTCGGAAATTGGATTTGCTTTATTGATTGACCCCGATGATGTAATTATGGAAAAGATACGAATTGCAGCAATAGAATTGATACATTAT
>CAIUZK010000201.1 GCA_903903635.1 uncultured Bacteroidota bacterium | reverse complement strand
TCCTGATACTAACAATATCACATAATTGACATTTTTAAGCGTTTAATTTTCAGTTAATAGGATTATAAAGACAAAATCGTCTTTATATTTTATATTTTATAAAAATAGTTGAAAAACTGAAATTATTTATTATATTTGATTTAGTGTTTATTTAAAAACTGGTTGCAATAAAACATATATTCATGAAAAAGAACGCCTTACTATTATTATTGTTGTTATGTATTGGGTTGAACTTAAGTGCGCAGGTTAGCTCATATACATTCAGTTACTCAAGTGGGACCTATACACCACTATCAGGAGGCACAGCCGTTGTACCACCCAACTCGGGATTATCAGGGAATGGATGGTTTGAACAAGTATATAATGTCCCTTTGCCCTTTGTTTATTATTTTAAAGGAGCAGGATATTCGAGCGTATTTGTAAACAGCAACGGCCATTTAAGCTTCGCTGCCCCTACATTACCCACCAATCCCAGGCCGCATACGGTAAATAATGGCCAGGCAGGAGCTATTATGGGGTATGGCTGTGCAGTAACCTATCAATATTCAGGTGGCGCAGGTGGCGTACTTCTTGGAGGGCTGCTGGATAATACCAATGCAAACCCTATTTATTATGGCACAATAGGAACTGCGCCCAACAGGATATTTGTAGTGCAGTGGACAAGTTGTACACGGTCGGTAACCTATTGGGGATATGGTGGCCCAAGCGATGCTTTAACCTTTCAGATCAGGTTGAAAGAAACCAGCAATGTTGCAGAACTGGTATATGGCAGTTCAACAACAGCATATTCGCCAGCCTATAATGCGGTGGTAGGCCTAAGTGGTGCTTCAACAGCTGATTTTAATCTTGTAGGTGGCTCCAGTTGGACATCAGTTACCAACAATACTTCAACCACTGCAACTAATATTCCATTTACTACTGCAGTAAGTATACCTGCAGGTACAACGTATGATTTTACGCCATCGGCAGGGCAGATGCCTGTGGCATGCAGTGGCACGCCATCTGCAGCTGCTACACTCTCCACATCCGGTATTGCTACAGGCCCTATTACTCTCAGCCTATCAGGTTTACCCCTTGCAACAGGTTTAACTTACCAGTGGCAAAGTTCGCCAACCGGCCTTGCAAATTCATGGGCAAATATATCAGGGGCTACCAATGCAACCTGTACGCTTACACCTACTGCGGCAGCATATTATATTTGCCTGGTAGCATGTGGCGGCGGCACGCAGGTGGCCTCCTCAGCAATTGCTGTTGGCTATGAGTCTTCTTATCCCGGGCTTCCTTCTTATGCGTATTTCTCTGCCAGCGGGTATCCGAATGAAAATATTGGACAGTTCCAGATTGCTGGTGGAGCTTGCGGTAGTGCGCTTAATGATCTGAATAACAGTGTAAGCAATTATAATTATACAGGCTACCAAACCTGTTGCGGCACATCATATACCTATGTAGATTACACCAACCGGGCAACCCATATTCAGCTTCAGGGAAGCCCAACTTCTTCATCCGGCTTTACAGCTACTTATAACAATTACGGAGGCTCGTATGCTGCGGTAGTAGGCGTATGGATCGATTTTAATGATAATGGTGTTTTTACAGATGCAAATGAGTATGTAGGTAGTGTAACTGGCGTAGCAGGAACAGCAACCACCTTTACGCTGACCATCCCGGCAAATAATTTCGGTATACACCGCATGAGAGTGCGTACTGCCAATTCAACTTTGGGTTATACAACAGGATCAATTACCCCAACCGGAGCGCTTAACTATTTCGGGCAGGCGAATGATTATATGGTGGAGATATTGCCGCCTACACCTGCACCTACCAGCAACAGCCCTGTGTGTGTGAACGGTGTACTTACATTAACATCACCAACAGTGGCTGGTTCAACCATTTATACATGGACCGGTCCGCTTAGTTATTATGCTACTACCACAAGTACAACGCAGAATTATATAGTAACCAGTACCAGTGCAAGTGGCACTTATAATTTATACACAACAGTAGATGGCTCCAATGCATGTACTTCATCCGGATCTGCAAGCGTTACTGTAAATCCTCAACCTGCGCTTACCAGTGCAACAAACAGCGGGCCGATATGTGCAGGCAATAATTTGAGCCTAACAGCAAATGGCGCAACAAATGTTACCGGCTATTCATGGACGGGGCCCGGCACTATTACCAGTGCAACCAGTGCAACTGCAAGTGTAAACGCAGCGCCTGCAACGGCAAGCGGTATCTATACTGTTACAGTAAATAATGGCACAGGTTCAGGTTGTTCGTTAAATTATACTACAACAGCAGTAGTTACCGCGCAGCCTAATGTCAGTGCATTCAGTACCTCTGTGGCAAATGGTTGTATTGGAAATCCGGCAACAGTTACAATTACATCTGCAAGTCTAACGGCAGGCGTCTATACAGTCAACTATAATATTACCGGCGCAAATACCTCTTTGGGCAATACAGCTACCATTACTATGAGTGGCAGTACTGGTACTTTCAGTACGGTCTCATTGGGTAATTCCGGTTCAACGACAATTACGATAAATTCGATTACCAGCAGCGCTACCGGTTGTGTCAGCAACCTTTCATCAGGCAATACATTTGTATTCAATGTTAATCCTTTGCCTTCGGCGATATCAGGTACTCCGGTAGTTTGTGCAGGTCTGACAACAACTTTGTCGGATGCAGGGGGCGGTACATGGGCCAGTAATAATACTGCTATAGCGACAGTAGTATCGGGTACAGGTATTGTCACCGGTGTATCTGGTGGAACTACCACTATTACCTATACACTACCCACAGCATGCTCTATTACAACACCGATTACCGTAAACCAGACACCAGCAATAACAGGTGTAGCCGGCACATGTGTTGGCAATACCACAACATTAAGTGATATAACCGGCGGCGGTTCATGGAGCAGTAACAACATTTCTGTTGCAACAGTTGGTGCAGGCACAGGAATTGTAACGGGTATTACACTTGGGTCATGTACTATATCTTATACGTTACCATCTACAGGATGTTCTGCTACTCAATTGGTAAATATTACATCCTCTCCTTCGCTCTTTACCGTAACGGGAGGGGGCAATTATTGTATTGGCGCAACAGCTCTACATGTTGGTTTAAACAGCTCAACAATAGGGGTTGGCTACCAGTTGAGTATTTCAGGAGTTCCTACAGGTAGTATTATTTCCGGAACAGGCGGCGCTATTGATTTCGGGCCTCAGGTTACAGCCGGTTTGTATACAGTTACGGCCAATCCGGGTACATCATGTGCTGCAACAATGACAGGCAGTGTGGCAATCAGTATTTTACCGGTACCAACCGCTTACAGTGTTACAGGTGGAGGAAGCTATTGCGCCGGATCGGGTGGGGTACATGTTTACCTGAGCGGGTCCAATACGGGAATTTCATATCAACTATATAATTCGGGATTATCAACAGGTTCTCCGGTTGCAGGAACAAGTGGTATTATAGATTTCGGTGTATTTACTTCTGCAGGTACTTATACTGCCGTTGCAACGAATTCTGTAACGAGCTGTGTGAACAATATGACGGGAAGTGTAATTATCAGTATCAATCCATTACCTGCTGTATTTACAGTTTCGGGTGGTGGCAGCTATTGCGTGGGTGGTTCCGGTATGCCGGTTTCATTAAGCGGATCGGTTATTGGTGTGAATTATCAATTGTACCAGGGTGGGGTTGCCATTGGCTCGCCTGTTGCGGGAACCAGCGCATCAATATCTTTTGGAAACCAGACTCTTGCAGGTACTTATACTGTTATTGCAACCAATGCAACTACAGCTTGTGTCAGCAATATGACTGGCAGTGCGACTGTAAGTATTATATCGTTGCCGTTGTTTTATTCAGTTACAGGTGGTGGTTCTTATTGTTCAGGAAGCACGGGTGTACATATTGGCCTGAGTGGTTCATCAGTAGGTACCAACTATCAGTTATATAACGGGCCGGGCACAGTAGGCGGTTTAGTTGCAGGTACAGGTAGCGCCATCGATTTCGGCATTTTTACCGCTGTTGGTACCTACACTGTTGTTGCCTCAATTCCGGCCTCAACTTGTACTAATTCAATGATAGGCAGTGTAATTGTATCCATCAATCCGCCACCTGTTAGTTTTACTGTTACCGGTGGTGGCAATTATTGCTTAGGAACAGGTGGATTACATGTAGGACTTAACGGATCTGTAATAGGAACCAATTACTACCTGTATAACGGCGCTACTATTGTAGGAGGAGCATCAGGTACAGGTGCGCCACTTGATTTCGGATTGGAAATAGCAGCAGGTATTTATACAGTTACTGCTACTGTAACTGGTACAGGTTGTGGTGGGAATATGACAGGAAGTGTTACTATATCTATTAATGCATTGCCAACGGCATTTAATGTTACAGGTGGTGGCAGTTATTGTTCAGGAGCTGCAGCGCCGCATGTGCTGCTCAGCTCTTCAACAAGCGGGGTTTCGTATCAACTGATGAACGGAACTACACCTGTTGGTACTGCCATGGCAGGAACAGGCAGTTCATTGGATTTCGGAGTTCAGCCTGCAGCGGGTACTTATACAGTTATTGCTACTATTACTGCAACAGGTTGTATGAATACCATGAACGGAAGTGTTACTGTTGTTGCCAATCCGCTGCCATCAGGATATACCGTATCCGGTGGCGGGTATTATTGTACTGGTGGTACAGGTGTACATGTGAATATAAACAACTCAGATGCTGGTGTGAATTACCAATTGAAGTTAGGAATAGTTTCAGCAGGAACTCCGGTGGCTGGAACTGGTTCAGCACTTGATTTCGGATTGGTTACAACCGCGGGTACCTATACGGTTATTGCAACTAATGCTGTAACCGGGTGTTCATCAACTATGCCAGGCAGCGCCACAGTTGGTATTTTGCTCTTGCCAACCGTATACAATGTAACCGGCGGCGGAAGTTATTGTACCGGTGGTTCAGGCAGAAGTATTGGTTTATCTAATTCAGATGCAGGGGTTTCTTATCAGTTGTATAACGGAACTGTTGCTGTTGGTGCAGCTATAGCAGGATCTGGTAGTGCACTTGATTTTGGATTGCAGACTGTTGCAGGAACTTATACGGTAAAAGCAACCAACCTTATAACAGGTTGTATTAATAATATGTCGGGTAGCGTGATAATAAGTGTAAACCCACTTCCGGCAGCCAATACGGTTACCGGCGGCGGTAATTATTGTACAGGAGGTACAGGTGTGCATATTGGATTAAATGGTTCGGTTTCCGGTGTTAATTACCAGATATTTAATGGAGGATCTCCGGTTGGCGGGTTAATTCCCGGAACAGGATCTCCAATAGACTTTGGGTTATTTACAAGTTCTGGTACTTATACTGTAGTAGGCACCAATGCGGTTACCACCTGTTTGAATACAATGACTGGTAGTGCAACTGTAGGTGCCAATCCATTGCCCGTAATGCATTCTGTAACCGGTGGCGGAAGTTTTACTTGTGCCGGAGGTATTGGATTGCCGGTTAGTCTGGATGGCTCAAATACAGGAACCAACTACCAGTTATATAGAAGCGGCGTTCTTGTAGGTACACCCGTTCCGGGTACAGGACTGGCTTTGGATTATGGGTTGCAGACAGTTGGGGGCAGTTACTCAGTGGTTGCAACAACTGTATCAACAGGCTGTAGCGCCAGCATGCTCAGCGGTGTATCAATAACTGTAATCGGATCTCCTGCATCGCATACAGTTACAGGTGGCGGAAACTATTGTCCGGGTTCGGGTGGAGTAACCGTTGGATTGAACGGATCGAATACCGGAGTGATTTATCAATTATACATCAATGGATTAGCTTCTGGCAGTCCTATTGCCGGAACCACTTCAGCTTTGAGTTTCGGGTTGCAGACTACTCCAGGTAACTATAGCGTAGTTGCAGCCGACCCCATTACCGGATGCAGCGCGGGAATGGCAGGGGTAACTACCGTGGCTATGTCGGCACTGCCTTTGGTTTATAATATTACGGGGGGCGGTAGTTATTGTATTGGTAGTACAGGATCTCACATTTATCTCAATGGCTCGACTTCGGGTGTGAGCTATGCATTATATAATGCCGGTGTGCTGACAACAACAGTTGTTGCAGGTACCGGTTCGCCGCTTGATTTTGGATTACAACCTGCAGGAACCTATACAATAAAAGGAACAAGTACTTCTACAGGGTGTATTAACACAATGACCGGGTCGGCATCAGTAACCGCCAATCCATTGCCGGTACAATATGCTGTAGCCGGTGGCGGCTTGTATTGTGCAGGTGGTGCAGGATCTGATATTACTTTGGGCGGATCTGAAAGCGGGGTATATTATCAGTTAAGTTTATCAGGATCGACAGTAGGAGTTCCGGTATATGGCACAGGTACTTCTATTGATATGGGCTTGCAAACGGCTACCGGTATGTATTCAGTGATCGCTACCAACAGTTCAACGGGTTGTACCAATACGATGACCGGTACAAGTACAGTAGGCAATTATCCGGCAATTGTACCTTATACAGTAACTGGTGGCGGAAACTATTGCGCTTCCGGAACAGGTGTGCATATCCTGCTTAACGGATCTACCACCGGGGTTACTTACCAGTTATATGTTGGTAGCACGGCAACAGGTGTCCCATTATTTGGTACCGGTTTACCGCTTGACTTTGGTTCGCAAACAGTTACAGGCAACTATACAGTTATTGGTACAGATATAGTAAGTCTATGCGCTAAAACCATGACAGGCAGTGCAACAGTAGGTACCTACCCATTGCCAGCCACCTATAATGTCACAGGTGGCGGTGCAATTTGTGCAGTTGGTTCAGGCGCACATATCTATCTGAGTGGCTCATCATCAGGCGTTAGTTATCAGTTGTATAACTCCGGTATACTCTCCGGTTCAAGCTGGCCGGGAACAGGTTCTGCAATAGATTTCGGATTGCTGACTACCGCAGGCGCTTATACCGTTAAAGCAACGGATAATGTTACAGGCTGCAATATCAATATGACAGGAACTGCAACTATTAATACTGGAAGTGTTCCGGTGGCCTATACAGTTACAGGCAGCAGTTCAACCGGTTATTGCAGTGGCGGATCAGGTGTTGCGATCTATTTAAGCAATTCGGAAGCCGGAGTAAATTACCAGTTATATCGTGGTACAACCGCAGTAGGCGCACCGGTGGCAGGCATCAGTGGCTCGATGTCATTCGGTAGTCAGACTATTGTGGGTAACTATACTGTTTCGGCTGTTAATATTAGCGCGGGCTGTACTAATAATATGGCCGGCAGCGTTTCTGTTACCATCAATCCAAAACCAACTTCCTTTAATGTGACAGGAGGCGGAGGCATTTGCAGCGGTGGCAGCAGATCTCTTGGTCTCAGTGGTTCGGCAACTGGTATCAATTATCAGGTATACCATAGCGGTGTTGCCATTGGCAGTGTTGTTAGCGGCACAGGCTTTGCCCTTGATCTTGGAGCACAAACCCTGACAGGAAGTTATTCGGTTATTGCGATGAATACCAGTACGGGTTGTATCAATACAATGACAGGTACTGCGACTATTTATACCAATCCTGCGCCAACCGCATACAGCATGACAGGCGGTGGTAATTTCTGTTCAGGTTCTACCGGTGTGCATGTTGGTCTTAATAGTTCAGCAAGCGGTTTCAGTTACCAGTTATACAAAGGAATTGATCTTGTAGGGTCAGCTTTGCCCGGAACAGGTGCTTCACTTGATTTTGGTATTCAGACAGTCTCAGGGCTTTATACAACTTTGGCTACAAATAATGCTACAGGATGTACTGCTATTATGACCGGCGGGGCTAATGTAACTGCGGTTCCGCTACCTGTTGTTCACCCGGTATCTGGCGGCGGAAGCTATTGTGCCGGAGATGCTGGTGTACATATAGGATTAAGTGGTTCGGCTACTGGTGTTAATTATCGTTTATATAAGGGGTCAACGCTTATGGGTAGTCCTATACCTGGATCAGGACTTGCAATTGATTTTGGTTATCAGACTGCGGCAGGATCCTATACTGTAGTTGCTACTGAAGCATCTTTGGGTTGCGTAAACAACATGTCAGGAAGCGCAATAGTAGCTATTAATGCATTGCCAGATGTTTATCCGGTAAACGGAGGTGGCAGTTATTGTGATGGTACTGGTGGTGTGCACGTTGGTCTTTCAGGGTCAGCAATTGGTATGAATTATACCTTATATCATGGTGTATCGTCCGGCAGCACTGTGGCCGGAACCGGAACAATACTTGATTTTGGAAACCAGACTCTGGCAGGAAGCTATACAGTAAAAGCTACCAATCCGGCAACCGGTTGTACCAGCGCTATGGCGGGTTCGGCTACAGTTACCAGTAATTCTGTTGTAGTGCCAACTGTGAGCATCTCTACAACGGGAGGCGATACCGTCTGCTCCGGCAATCTGACTACATTTACGGCCAGTTTATCAAATGGCGGCTCTGCACCTTCATTCCAATGGTCGGTTAACGGAGTGAATACCGGTTCATCAATCAGCTACAGCTATATTCCTGTAAATGGCGATGTGGTAGGATTAATTCTTACCAGCAACGCCACCTGTGCTACACCAGTATCGGTTAATACTTCAGCAGCTATCACAGTTTGGGCAAAGCAAACTCCGGGTATTTCTATTTCAGCTAATCCTGGCATTGAGGTATGTCAGGGTACTCCGGTTACTTTTAGTGCAACATCTGTTTACGGAGGAGCTTCACCTTCTTACTCATGGTTGAAGGGTGGCATACCGGTTGGCAGCGGGTCCACTTATACTTATACTCCGGCGCCGGGTGATGTTATAAGCTGTAAATTGAACAGTAATTATACCTGCAGGCTTTTGAACACTGTAACAAGCGCACCGGCAAACATGGTAGTAGATATAGCAACAGTGCCGGTTGTCAGTATCTCGGCTTATCCCGGATTGAACATTGCTGAAGGACAGCCACTTACGCTTGAAGCAACAGTTACCAATGGCGGACCGGCGCCAACTTATCAATGGGCTGTAAATGGTACAAATGCTACAGGCGCTACGCTTCCTGCATTTACGGGAAGTACCTATAATGATGGTGATGTGGTAAGCTGTAATGTAACAAGCAGCGGAGGATGTGCCGGATTGAAGGGTTCAAATTCTGTTGTTGTTCATGTGGCCAATGTAGGTGTTAAGCCTGTAGTTTCTATTCAGGATGGTATTAAGATATTGCCAAACCCCAATAACGGAACCTTTACCATCAGCGGCAGAATTGGTAATTCCAAAGAGGAAGCTTTGCTTGAGGTAACCAATATGCTGGGCCAGGTGGTCTACCGCAATAAGGTAACAGCCGACAACGGGCTGATTCAGGAAAGTGTACAGTTGGGTGGTTCTATTGCCAATGGTATGTATATTCTGAATGTTCAGACACTTAACGAGAACAAAGTCTTCCATCTGGTTGTTGAGCGATAATTGTTTTCAAATTCATACTCAAATGGGGTTTTCCAGAAAAGGGAGACCCCATTTGATTTTAGAGCGGTCAGATCAAATTATCTTTGTATCGCATTTAAGATATTTAGGTTTATTTATCTCAAATGCAACTGATGCGATATGAAAAAACATGTAAAATTTGTATCAAACACCACAATCCCAAATTAATATGTAAATGGACAAATGCGTAAATAATTATAGAATAACTACAATACGCAATGATTGCATTTATGTTGTTAACTAAATTTTGCCACTTTGTTTTTATAACATAAATTTGGCGTTATTTGGTGTATGTACATACATAATTAGTACACTAATATATATAATAATTAAAATATAAAGTATGAGGAAATTATTTATTCTGGCACTGTTTTGTTTGATTAATACTGCTGTTTTTGCAGCAACATGGTATTCTGTAACATCGGGGGGAGACCCAACAGTATTGACTAACTGGAATAGTATTAGTGGTGGTGGAGGGTCAAACCCAGCCAACTTTACTACTGCCGGGGATGTGTTTATTATGCAGGTTCCTATGACCGGTGTTACCAGTTCTACATGGACCTTAGGACCCAATACTACATTGCAGGTTAATGGCGTAACATTTACGAATGGATGCGCCAATATCTATGTTGGTAATCTACAGGTATTGGGCACAGGCGGAATTGTTGGAACAACTGGAAATTATTTTTATATTTCAGGAGATTTAACGATAACAGGAAGTGCTATTATGACCAATCCACCTTCTTATAATTATGTGCATTTTACCAATACGGCTTCTACACTGGCAAGCCCACAGCATTTAAATATAAATAGCACAGGTAGCAGTACTTACACTTATTCCTATGTTGATGCAGGAGTTACTGTTGCGCTTACATCAAATATGCTCTGGACAAACTCTTATGCCATGGCTGTAACAGGTACCATTGATTTCGGACCATATACTCAAAGTGGTACCTTGCCATTTACACTAAACAGCGGAGCAACCATGTATACAGGGGTTCCAACAGGAATTAACGGTACATTATTAGCTTCAGGCGCTAAAACTTTGAATGTCGCAGCAAATTACGGATTTGACGGTACTTCGGCACAGGTGACCGGGGCGCTCTTACCTTCTTCATTAACATCACCCGCTCAGTTAATCATTAATAATAGTGCCGGGGTTACGCTTTCTCAAAATACATCAAATACAAGTACCACCAATGCAATCAATTTTATATCAGGTACTTTAAGTACCGGAGGCTACGCCCTTACTATACCTGGTAATTCAACAGCGGTTGCAGGGGCAGGGGCAGGAAATTATGTTATCGGAAATCTTATCAAAACCATTACCGGTTTTACCAGCGTAAACTATGAAGTGGGTGATGCAACCTATGCACCCATGCTGCTCAATTTCAGTGCGGCAGGAACAGCAGGTTCATTAGGCGTTCTGTGCAGTGCCGGCCTGCATCCATCTGCAACAACCTCTGGTTTTGGTCTTTCTGCTATGGTCAATCATTACTGGACAATTAGTAATCAGGCCGCAGCAGGGCCAACCAGCGTAACACCAGCAGTTACTTATAATGCGGGTGATATTCTTGGAGGATCCAATACACAATTCAAGACACAACAATTTGCAGGTGGTTCGTGGTTGTCTTCGCCTACCAACAATATTAATACCAGTTCTCCTTATACTTCTACGCCAACTTCAGCCACATTGCTCAATTCGCTTGCCGGTGATTATATCTTTGGCGCTGTTGTGCCTTATGTATATGCTGTACCTACAACAGTTAGCTTTGGACTTCAGGCCATCGGATCCAGTACTGTTTCATCATCAATCTTAGCCGGAGGCAACCTTACAGCGGGGCCTATTACCATTACAGCTCCTGCTTATTTCCAGGTTTCTACAAGCGCAGGAGGACCATGGACTTCATCCATTACATTATCCTATACACCTCCTTCATTAAGTCCAACACCATTTTATATCCAGTTTAATCCTACTGCCGCTACAACTTATTCAGATGTGGTTGCCGTGACCGGAGGTGGAATTGCTGCTACATATAACATCGCAGTTAATGGCAATGCCTTACCTGGCTGTTCGGGTACACCAACGGCGGGTAGCGCTACATCCTTTCCAACTTCGGGTACAGGTGGTACTTCTTTCAACCTTAGTTTAACAGGTGTTAGTGCTGTTGCCGGTCTTACTTATCAGTGGCAATCCAGTCCTGATAACAGCACATGGACTAATGTTTTTGGAGCAACAAACAGTACTTACATTTTTATGGGGCTTGCATCGAGTACCTATTTTCGTTGTGTAGTAAGTTGCGGGGCCTCTTCAGCCAGTTCTTCCTCACAGTTATTAACATTAACAGGGGTTGCTGCTTCATCCTGTATACCATCATCCTATTCTTCACCATGTACTTATTATGCAGGTACCGCTGGTAATCCTGTAATCATTAGTGGTGTGGCAGGCGGAATCAGTGACGCCAGTACCTGCGGGTCAGGAACGGGCGGATCGGCTTATTATTATAATAATGTTGGGATGAGCGTGACCTTTGTTCAGAGTGGATCTTATGCTACCACAATGGGCCCATCTTATTATTATGTTTCCGGCCAGATCTGGATTGACTTTAATGACAATGGGGTTTTTGAACAAAGCGAAACAGTTGGCGGATATCAGAATCCAACGAGTACTACAATAGCCAGATATCATCCAACAATAGTAATACCTGCGAATGCTCAGCCAGGTATTCACAGAATGAGAGTGATAAATGGGTATAGTTCATATTACGCTGCAGGTTACAGTACTACCTATCCGGCATATCCAAAAATGAATCCATGCCCTTCATCTGTAGTGCCATATGTTTATTATGCAGATACACGAGATTATACTGCTGTTGTCAATTTAGCTCCGGCATCGTTAATTTCTACTCAATCTTCCATTGCATTTGGTAATGTTACAACAGGTGTCAGTTCAATACCTCCAAGATTTTTTACTATTACAGGTTCAAACCTTGCAGGTACGCCAATTACAGTAACTCCACCAGCCAATTTTTCGGTATCACTTGATGGGGTAACCTGGTATACAGGCGCTATGAGTGTGCCTTTTACTCCGGGATTCCCCGTTGGTTCTTTATCGGCTACTAATGTATATGTCAATTTTAACCCAAGTGCAGCAACTACTTATAGTGGCAATATTGTTATTTCAGGCGCTTCACTCCCTTCGGCTGTGAATGTGGCAGTTAGTGGCACGGGGATAGCCAATTGCAGCGGTACCCCTGTTGCAGGTACAACTTCTGTTACTCCGACATCTGGTAACGGTGGTGTAGTTTTCTCACTTAGCCTTACAGGTGCCTCTACTTCAGGCGGTATCTTATACCAATGGCAATCATCGCCGGATGGAACAACTTGGTCTAACATTCAGGATGGAATATACTCAACTTATACTTTTTCTGGATTATTAGCCAATACCTATTATAGGTGTATTTTGAATTGTGTAGCAGGATCTTCGGCAATTTCTACCAGTGTAATGGTTACCTATACAGGAGGAGTTGCGGCTTCTTCCTGCACTCCTTCATCTTATTATAGTCCGTGTACTTATTATGTGGGTACAACTGGCAACCCGGTAATAATAAATGGTGCGGGTGGCACAGTAATAAGTGATGCCAGCCCTTGCGGTTCCGGTACAGGAGGATCTCCCTATTACTACAACAATACATCAATGAGTGTAAACTTAAATCAAGGAGGTTCTTATACTACAACAATCGGAAGCGCCTATTATTATATGTCAGGTCAGATATGGATAGACTTTAATGATAATGGCATATTTGAGTCGAGTGAGACTGTGGGTGGCTATCAAAATCCTACCAGTGTAACTCAACCAAGATACCATCCTGTTATCACTATCCCGGCTAATGCTACTGCAGGCGCTCATAGAATGAGGGTAGAAAATGGTTATACTGTATATTATGCTGCTGGTTATAGCACATATTATCCATCATTTCCTTCCATGAATCCTTGCCCATCAGCAGTTACTCCTTATCAGTATTATTTCGATACAAGGGATTATACCGCGATCGTGGGAACAACTGCATGTGCTGGTACACCTAATCCAGGTATTATCAGTGTAGCAGGAACAACAGCCAGTTGTTCTTCATTTACTACAAATTTAATAAACGTTGGGGAGTCAGCAACAGCTGGAATGAGTTACCAATGGCAATCATCTACAAGTCCTTTTGGTGGATTTACTCCAATTAGCGGTGCAACAAATTCGGTTTATTCGCCTACGCTTTCTTCTCCCGTAACATTATATTGCCGGCAGGTTGCTACTTGTGCCAACAGCGGACTTAGTGCAACATCGCTTCCCAGCCAGCCAATTAGTTATAATCCGACACCAACAGCCATTACAGGTAATCTGGCAGTTTGCAGTACTACCACTTCTGCACTGGCTTCAACCCCTACAGGTGGTACATGGACCAGTGATAATACTACTGTAGCCACCATCGGGGCATCAAGCGGAATTGTTACAGGTGGAACGCCGGGTAGCGCAAATATTACTTATACACTCTCCACCGGTTGTTATATAAGTACTCCGATTACTGTTCTCGCTCAACCTGGTGCGATTTCAGGTCCTTCATCTGTTTGTCCTGCATTTACTATATCACTTTCTGATGCAGGTGGCGGTACATGGTCCAGTAGTAATACTTCACTGGCTACTGTTGGTGTGTCAAGTGGTATTGTTACCGGTGTAACCGGTGGTAATCCAACTATTACTTATACGCTACCAAGTGGTTGTACTGCTGTAAAGCCATTAACTGTAAATGCAATTACGCCAATAACAGGAACCATAGGTGTTTGTTCCGGATATGGCACGACTTTGTATAACGCTACTCCTGGTGGAACATGGAGCAGCAGTAATACTGCAGTAGCCACTATTGATCCGGTTACCGGTATAGTGAATACCTATTCCGGCGGCTTCTCAACAATGACCTATTTATTCCCCAATGGCTGTATTGCCACTGCTGTATTAGGTGTTACTAATACACCGGTAACCTATACTGTTTCAGGTGGCGGTTATATATGTTCAGGTGGCAACGCCCACATATACCTGAATGGTTCAGGTGTTAGTGTGGGTTATCAGATTTTGAGGAATGGTACTCCTATTGGTTCACCTGTTGTGGGTACAGGCGCCGCGCCATTTGACCTCGGTCCACAGACCTTAGCAGGTATTTATACTGTTGTGGCCAATTATGGTACTCCATGTGCGGTTACTATGAATATGGGTGTAACTATTACAATTAATCCATTACCTACTGTTTATACGGTTACAGGCGGCGGTGGCTTCTGTGCTGGTGGAGCAGGTGTTCATGCTTATCTTAATGCATCCAACACAGGAATTTCTTATCAGCTTATGTCTGGTGTAACTCCTGTTGGCGCGGCTGTAAGCGGTACAAGTGGTGTACTTGATTTCGGTTCAATAACCACTCCCGGTACATATACTGTTGTGGCAACTAATACTTTCACAGGTTGTATTAATAACATGTCAGGAAGTGCGGTAGTGACTATTAATCCATTTCCTGCAGCATATACTGTTACAGGTGGCGGAAGCTATTGCGCAGCCGGTGTTGGTGTTCCTGTTGGCCTTTCCAACTCGGTTTCAGGTATTTCTTATCAATTATATATAGGAATCACTCCGGTAGGCGCTGCCGTCGCCGGCAATGGTTCGCCCATATCCTTCGGCAATCAATTATTAGCCGGAACTTATACAGTTGTAGCAACCAATACTACTACCGGATGTGTAAATAATATGTCCGGAAGTGCAGTTGTGAATATAATTGCATTACCTTCTTTGTATACTGTAATGGGTGGTGGCGCTTTCTGTACAGGTGGTACTGGTGTTCATATTACATTGAGCGGTTCTGGTGTTGGTGTTAATTATCAGTTATATAAAGGTGTCGCAACCGTTGGTACCGCATTAGCGGGTACAGGTAGTTCGCTCGACTTTGGTTCAATTACAGTTGCTGGTATCTATACGGTTATTGCATCTGTCCCTGCTTCTGCGTGCAGTTTAACCATGCCGGGCAGCGCTACTGTTATCATTAATCCTGGTCCTTCAACCTTTAACGTTACAGGCGGCGGATCTTATTGTTCTGGTTCCGGTGGTCTTCATGTAGGTCTCAGTGGTTCAAATACAGGCACGAATTATTATTTATTCAATGGCACTTCGCTTATAGGCGGAGCCTCAGGTACCGGCGTGCTTATTGATTTTGGCTTAAAGGTTGCACCTGGTACTTATACTGTTTCGGCATCCATATCCGGTACCGGTTGTGCCGGTACTATGGCAGGAAGTGCGGTGATCACAATTAATCCATTACCAAATGCCTATGCTGTTTCTGGTGGTGGTAGTTATTGTACCGGTGCGGCTGCACCTCATGTATTATTGAGTACATCAGATTTAGGAATTAATTATCAGTTGTATTATAATGGTACACCGGTTGGCTCAGCAATAGTTGGTGGCGCTGCAATAGACTTTGGCGCTCAGACTGCTCCGGGTATCTATACAGTACTTGCAATTGATCCAATTTATGGTTGCAAAAATTTCATGACAGGCAGCGCCATTGTCAGTATTAATCCTTTACCATCCGGATATTCTGTATCTGGTGGTGGAAATTACTGTACCGGTGGTTCGGGTGTTCATGTAAGTTTAAGCAACTCGGATGCAGGGGTTAGTTATCAGTTGCAGTTATCTTCTGTTAATGTCGGATCACCGGTGTCTGGAACCGGATCATTACTGGATTTCGGGTTAAAAACAGCAACAGGAGTTTATACAGTAGTAGCTACCAATGCAACAACAACATGTACTTCCAATATGCCGGGTAGTGCAACAGTAGGGCTTTTGTCATTGCCCAATGATTATAGTTTAACTGGTGGCGGTGGTTTGTGCCCTGGTGGTGCTGGTAATCATATTGGATTAATCGGTTCTGATGCAGGTATCACTTATCAGTTATATAACGGAACAGTTGCCGTTGGCCCTTCCATTTCAGGATCGGGTAGCGCGATAGATTTCGGATTGATCACAGCGCCTGGAACCTATACTGCGAAAGCAACAAACATTTCTACCGGCTGCGTGGCTACAATGTCAGGAACTGGTTTAATAAGTATTTATGCACTTCCGGTTGCTAATACTGTTACTGGTGGAGGAAATTATTGCGTTGGTGGCACAGGAGTGCATATTGGCTTAAATGGATCTGTGACTGGCGTTAATTACCAGATTTATAATGGAGGTTCACCGATAGGTGGCGTTGTCCCAGGTACAGGATCGCCAATTGACTTTGGCTTGTTTACTACCACCGGTAGTTACAATATTGTAGCAACAGACATTACCACAACCTGTACCCGCAATATGACCGGCAGTGCGACTGTAGGAATCAATCCATTGCCTGTTACACATAATGTAACCGGTGGTGGAAGTTATTATTGTGCAGGAGGTACAGGAGTCCCGGTTGGTCTGGATGGCTCTAATGCAGGAACCAATTACCAATTGTACAGAGGCGGAGTTATTTCCGGCGCAGCGTTGCCTGGTACAGGTCTTGCTCTTGATTTCGGATTGCAGACAGTTGCAGGTAGTTATACCGTAATAGCAACTACTCCAGCTACAGGTTGTACCAATAATATGCTAAGCGGCGCATCGGTAATAGTTACTGGCTTGCCTGCCATGCATACAGTTACCGGCGGCGGTAACTATTGTCCGGGTACTGGTGGTGTGGTTGTTGGTCTGAATGGTTCGAATGCAGGAGATAATTATCAACTTTATTTAAATGGAACTGCTACAGGTAGTCCGTTATCAGGTAGCGGTTTCGCTTTGACTTTTGGATTACAGACTGGCGTAGGTAACTATACCGTAGTTGCATCTGACCCTATAACTGGCTGTAGTACGGCTATGACGGGGTCAACCTCCGTTGCGGTTTCAAGTCTTCCGTTGGTTTATAATATAACCGGCGGCGGAAGTTATTGTATAGGTGGAGCGGGATCGCATATTTATCTAAGTGGTTCCACTTCAGGTGTAAGCTATGCATTGTATCAGGGAGGAGTTTTGACATCTACTGTAATTGCAGGAACAGGATCTCCACTTGATTTTGGATTGCAGCCAGCCGGAACCTATATTATTAAAGGAACCAGCACATCTACAGGATGTGTAAATACTATGACCGGATCTGTTGCAATTACTACCAATTCATTACCTGTTCAATATACAGTTGGCGGAGGCGGTAATTATTGTGTTGGCGGAGCTGGAGCAGATGTTACTCTTGGCGGATCTGAAAGTGGCGTATATTATCAGGTTAGCTTATCAGGTTCAGTATTGGGCGCTCCTGTATATGGTACAGGTTCACCAATCAATCTTGGCCTGCAAACTACTCCTGG
Organism: uncultured Bacteroidota bacterium; assembly: GCA_903903635.1. Classification (GTDB taxonomy): domain Bacteria; phylum Bacteroidota; class Bacteroidia; order Chitinophagales; family Chitinophagaceae; genus Nemorincola. Next base: position 40,181 of record CAIUZK010000201.1, on the reverse strand, counting down.
TTTTTATTCTGTTATTGCCACCAACAGCACAACCGGTTGTACAAATACAATGACTGGTACCAGCACTGTTGGTAATTATCCGGCTGTAGTGCCATTTACTGTAACCGGTGGCGGTAGTTATTGCACATCCGGCACAGGAGTACATGTTATTTTGAACGGTTCTACATCTGGTGTTTCTTACCAGTTATATAGAAACGGAGCGATAGCAAGCGTTCCGATGTATGGAACAGGTCTTGCTTTAGACTTTGGCTTGCAAACAGCTACCGGTAATTATACAGTTATTGGTACCGATATTGTTACTTCATGTTCTAAAACAATGACCGGCAGCCCAACTGTAAGTACATTGCCATTGCCATCGGTGTTTAATGTTACAGGTGGTGGCGCGATTTGTGCTGTTGGTTCAGGCGCTCATGTGTATCTGAATGGCTCTTCATCGGGTGTAAATTATCAGTTATACAATTCAGGTATTCTTTCAGGTTCAGCTTTTGCGGGAACAGGTTCAGCGATAGATTTTGGTCTTCAGACAATAGCAGGAACTTATACTGTGAAAGCAACTGATAACACAACAGGATGTAGTATTGATATGACCGGAACAGCGCCAATAGTTACCGGCCTGGTTCCTGTTGCTTACACTGTTACTGGCAGCAGCTCAACTGGTTATTGCAGTGGCGGTACTGGTGTTGCTCTTTATCTGAGTAATTCGGATGCAGGGGTAAATTATCAGTTGTACCGTGGCACAACTGCCGTTGGCGCTCCTGTTTCAGGAATCAGTGGTGCACTAACTTTCGGTATTCAGACACTGGTTGGCGTTTATACAGTAGCGGCAACTAATACAAGTACCGGATGTACCAATAATATGGCAGGAAGTGTATCTGTAACGATTAATCCAAAGCCAACAGCTTATAATGTTACCGGTGGTGGCGGAATCTGTGTTGGCGGTAGTGCGCATCTGGGTCTCAGTGGTTCGGCTACAGGTGTCACCTACCAGGTATACCATAGTGGTATTGCAATAGGCAGCACAGTAAGTGGTACCGGATATGCACTTGATCTTGGAGCACAATCCCTGACCGGAAATTATACAGTAATAGCCATGAACAGCAGTACAGGCTGTACAAATAATATGACCGGCAGCGCGACAATATATAACTATCCTGCTCCAACTGCTTTCACTGTGACCGGCGGAGGTAGTTTCTGTGCAGGATCAGCAGGCGCACACGTTGGTCTGAATGGTTCTGTAACCGGATTCAGCTATCAATTATACAGAGGAGCATATCTTGTCGGTTCTCCTTTGGCCGGTACCGGATATTCAATTGATTTCGGTGTGCAGACTGTTACAGGGCTCTATACTGTTGTTGCTTCAAACAATGCTACAGGTTGCACAGGTATTATGACTGGTGGTGTAAACGTAACGGCAATACCATTACCGGTTGTTCAGTCTGTATCTGGTGGCGGAAGTTATTGTGCCGGTGATGCCGGTGTTCATATTGGTTTAACTGGCTCTGGAACAGGTGTGAATTATCAGCTATATAGAGGATCAACACCAGTTGGTGGTCATATTGCAGGTACAGGCCTGGCAATTGACTTTGGTTACCAGACTGCCGCAGGATCTTATACAGTAATTGCTACTGATGCAACTTCAAGTTGTACCAGCAATATGTCTGGTAGCGCAGCAGTTTCTATTAATTCATTGCCTGATGTTTTCCCGGTTAATGGTGGAGGCAGCTATTGTAATGGTACTGGTGGGGTACACGTAGGTCTTTCAGGATCCGGTACGGGCATCAACTATACCTTGTATTATGGTTCTACTTCCGGCAGCACTCTTGCCGGAACAGGTGCAATACTTGATTTTGGAAACCAGACTTTGGCAGGTAGCTACACTGTAAAAGCAACCAATCCGGCAACCGGTTGTACCAGCACAATGTCGGGTACAGCTACAGTGATCAATGTTCCTGTAGTAGTGCCAACAGTTAATATTGCTACTGCCGGAGGTGATACAGTTTGCTCTGGTAACCTGACTTCATTTACTGCCAGTGTTTCGAATGGCGGTTCAGCGCCTGCTTATCAATGGGCGGTAAACGGCGTGACTACAGGTACTTCTTTAAGCTACAGTTATATTCCAGCTAATGGCGATATAGTTAGTTTGGTGCTTACCAGCAATGCTACCTGCGCAACACCTGCTATGGTAAATACATCGGCTGCTATCACTGTTTGGGCAAAACAAAATCCGGGTGTCACTATTTCAGCTAATCCCGGGGTAGAGGTTTGCCAGGGTACATCTGTAACCTTTGGTGCAACTCCATCTTATGGAGGAACTGCTCCTGTGTATTCCTGGATGAAGGGTGGGTTAGTAGTTGGCAGCGGCCCTACCTATATTTATGTTCCTTCTTCAGGAGATGTAATTACCTGTAAGATGAATAGTAATTATACTTGCAGACTTTCCAACTATGTAACCAGCGCTCCATCAAATATGATAGTGGATGTTGCAACAGCTCCTGTTGTTGGTATCGTAGCTTATCCTGGTTTGGATATTGCATCTGGTGAGTCACTGACACTAGAAGCTACAGTTACTAATGGCGGACCATCACCAGCTTACCAATGGTCGGTGAATGGTGTTGATGCTCCCGGAGCTACAATGCCATCTTTCACAGGTAATACATTCCATAATGGTGATGTGGTTAGCTGTAGTGTAACAAGCAGTGGCGGTTGTGCCGGATTGAAGGGTGTAAATTCAGTTATCTTAAATGTATCCAATGTTGGTGTTAAACCAGTGGTGTCTTCACAGGATGACGTTAAGGTTTTACCTAATCCAAACAACGGCGTCTTTACCATCAGCGGCAGAATTGGTACTGCTGGCGAAGAAGCAACATTGGAGATAACAAATATTCTGGGACAGGTGGTTTATAAAAATAAGATAACAGCTTCCAATGGCTTAATACAGGAAAACGTGCAGTTGGGTCGTTCAGTGGCCAATGGCATGTACATCCTGAATGTCCGTACTTTGAATGATAACAAAGTATTCCATTTGGTTGTTGAGCAATAGTATTTTCATTTCAATTTAAAAATGGGGTTTCATTTCAATTTAAAAATGGGGTTTCCTTTCCTGAGACCCCATTTTTATTATTGGAGGAAGCTTTTATAGTATTCCTGATATTAATCATAAATCGGGTGGTGTTCAAAGAGTAGCTTTGTAACAGGTTATATTTATTGATTATCTATATATGCCTGATAATAATTAACACTATTAATTCTAAACATAATGGTATCTCATACCCAACGCACAACTTCTTTGTTTATCGGTCATACTCCGCTCGTAAAAATCAGTGATAAAATTTATGCAAAACTGGAAACGGTTAATCCCAGTGGCAGCATAAAAGACCGTATGGCGCTGGCCATATTGGATGCGGCAGAATTAAGGGGAGAATTGAAGCCTGGTGGCACTATTGTGGAAGCAACAAGCGGCAACTCCGGAATTGCTTTATCAATGCTGGCTGCAGAAAGAGGTTATAAAATGATAGTGGTAATGCCTGCCAATATGAGCGCTGAACGTAAGAATATGATTCGGGCTTATGGTGCAAATATCGTTTCCGTTTCGGCAGGAGATTTTGCCGGGGCAGTTGAAAAAAGAGATGAACTTGTTAAGGAATTAAATGCATTTTGTCCTAACCAGTTTGCCAATCCCGATAATATTGATTGTCATTACAAGCATACAGGTAAAGAAATTCTGCAACAACTTAATCGCATAGATGAAAATATTGTCATCAATGCATTTGTGGCCGGTACCGGCACAGGGGGCACATTGATGGGGGTGAGAAAAGCGCTTATCAAGAAATTCCCTAAATTAAAGACAGTAGCAGTAGAGCCGAGCGAAAGTGCGGTAATGTCTGGTGGTGTGATTGCAGAGCATAGTATTCAGGGAATAGGGGATGGGTTTATTCCGCCTATTGTTGATATGAGTTGTGTAAATGAGGTTGCCGTAATATCATCAGCAGATGCAATTGAGCGTGCTCAGCGTCTTGCCAGAGAACTGGGGCTGTTTGTTGGCATCAGTTCGGGAGCTAATGTGCTTGCTGCAGAACGCTATATTGCCAAGCATCATCCTAAGGGTATTGTTGTTACCATTCTTCCTGACAGGGGAGAACGTTACCTGAGTATGGTTGGTAATCTGAATTAATCTGTTCAATCGATCTTATTGGAGCATTGACCTGACGTAAGGTTTAAGGATTTATTCCTGCCGGGTAGGTAATGTTATGGCTATAGTGAAATTGTACCATCAATTTCTGTTTTCAGCAGTTTATCATCAGCGAGAGATCTTATTATTTCTGTAATGTGATCCTTATATGATGGAGGAAAGGAAAGCACTAATTCCCTGATACTGGATTTTCCCTTAGTCTTTAAAGTAGCCAGGATCTCTTCCGTTAATTTCAGTATGTCAATTTTTACGGTTTTGTTTTTTGCGCACACATCGCAGTGTCCGCAATCTTGTGTCGGATTCTCGCCAAAATAATTGAGCAATATCCTTTCTCTGCATTCTGTTGTGTTTTCGAGAAAGGAGATCATGGCCTCAGTTCTGGCTATGTGCCGTTTCCTAAGTACATTTATTCTGTTCAGATCGATCAAAAGGTGCCGGCTATCCACTCTGTAGTGGTGAAAAAACAATTGGGGGCCTTCGCCTGGTCGGTTGTATTCGAGTATGCCCATTTTCTCCAATGTAACCAAACACGAAATGAGGTGCTCTTTTTCTATCTTGATTTGCTTTGCAATTGCGGTTTCCCTGATTGGCGTAGGAAAGTGGAATAGGGTATTATACATCCGTAATAACCCAAGTGTAACATGAGCCAGAGTCGGATTAGTTGATCGCAGATCATCAAGCGTATGCCGGTCGGCAAGCATATGGATTGTTGCCGGGCTGTAAACGGATTCAGTAAGTGACCAGAGACCTTCCTGTTCTAAAAGCTTCAGCGCATAAATGGCATGGCTGACCAACAAATTGAATTTTCCGCAAAAGTCAATCAGATCGAAGGTGTAGTAACGGTCGGGTTCTGTGCCAATAGGAATTTGCAGATATTCAACAACGGCCTGGTAGACCTGTCTTAAATAAGTTTCTTCCGGAAATTGAATCTTTATACTTTCCAATAATCTTTTTATGTCGGCATTATTATACAAGCCAAAAGCAAAAGATGGTTTACCATCTCTGCCTGCCCGTCCGGCTTCCTGGTAGTAGGCTTCCAGGTGCTCAGGTGCATCATAATGAATTACTTTCCTCACATCCGGTTTGTCGATTCCCATACCGAATGCAGTAGTGGCAACCATTGCTGAAGACCTGTTGCTCATCCATTTCTCCTGAGCTTCCTCCCGCTTTTCCCGAGGCAGACCCGCATGGTAAATGGCTGAAGAAATACCGGATTGCTGTAGCAATTTGCCCAGCGTTTCTGTTAGCTTACGGCTACGACAGTAAATAATACTGCAATCGGAATTAAGTCTGCTGATTGTATCTCCGTTCTTGTTTTCGCTATATTTTATATCATAATAAATGTTGTTTCTGGCGAAGCTTTGCTGGAATAACTCATTTTTCCGGAATTTAAGCTGAAGGGCGATGTCTTCTTTTACCAACGGAGTTGCAGTTGCTGTAAGCGCCAGTATTGGAGCCGAAGGATAAACGTCCCTTACTGATGCTATTTTGAGGTAATCGGGACGAAAATCGTGCCCCCATTGTGATATGCAATGTGCCTCGTCTACAGCTATCATGCTGACATCGAATTCAGTCATATAATCCCTGAATAACTGGGTTTGCAACCTTTCAGGAGAAATATAAAGCAACTTATAGGCGCTATTGACCGTATTGTCAAGTACCCTGCGAACATCATAAAAGTGCATTCCGGAATGAATACACTCCGCAGGTATATCCAGTTTTTTAAGCCTGGAAACCTGATCCTGCATCAGGGCAATAAGCGGAGAAATAACAAGGCAGAAACCATCCATAATCAGGGCGGGTACCTGGTAACATATAGATTTGCCTGCCCCTGTTGGCAGCAGTGCAAGGGTGTCTTTTTTTTCGAGTATACTACCTATTATCTCTCTCTGGAGTGGCCTGAAGCTGTTGTAACCCCAGTATTGCTTTAATATGGATTCTATTGAGTCTGACAATTTAAAGCAGTCCGAATTTGTTTTCCTTTAAAACCGGCTTCATTGCATTATTCCACAACTGGGCTTTCAGTTGATCATTTTGTGATAATACCTTTAATGATACAGACGGCAGCCACTTGCATTCATCGAAATTGTTGGGGCTATTCAGTGCAAACAATGCAGAAATACCCAACTGAGCAGGCGTAACACCCAGAAGGAATATTATCTTAGGATTGAGTGCATGCTTCAATTGATGCCATGCAGCGGGTTGTCCTTCACTGAGACTAATTATATTGTATTGGCTTTTGTTTAAAGCGCATGCTTCAAGCATTTTATTCAATTGAGCTTCTTCAGGGCTGCCTGGTTGAAAGTCCAGGGCCATCACCAAAACCGGTTTTGGAGTAAGGTCTGATATCAGATCATCTGCAATAGCCCACAGATTATCTGTTTTGGCAGTTATTATTTTAGTATTGAAAAAATTCATCTGTATGATAAAATATTAAATATATAAATAATTATTCAAGTGAAGATACTAAAAAAACTATTAGGTCTTCATTTAGGGATTTAAGGTTAAAAATTGTTTCTTTGCAAAAGTAATCCATAAAAAAAACTAATCAGGGTAATATGAGTGTTTCATCAAAAGATATAAGCATTACAAAAGTAGAAAAAAGCCGAATCAGCGAACTGGATCCATCAGATATTCACTTTGGTATGAATTATTCTGACCATATGCTTATAGCTAAGTATGAAAATGGTGCCTGGCAGAAGCCTGAGATTATGCCTTTTCATAACATGACATTTAGCCCTGCAACTACGTTTTTTCATTATGGACAAGCAATATTTGAAGGCGTAAAGGCATACAAGGATGCTGATGGTAACCCGCTTATCTTCCGCCCTTACGACAACTGGAAAAGAATGAACCGTTCGGCCGAGCGTATGGCAATGCCGGAAGTTCCGGAGGATATTTTTATTGATGGTATGCGTGCTTTAATAGACCTGGATCGTAACTGGATACCTGTTGGCGCTGAATCTTCTTTATACATTCGTCCTTTTATGCTTGCAGTAGATGAATTTATAGGAGTCAGGCCAGCAGAAAAGTTCCTGTTTATCATTATCACCAGTCCTGCTGGACCTTATTATAATAAGCCGGTTTCCATCTATGTTCAGGATCAATATGTTCGTGCATTCCCCGGAGGTATTGGCTTTACAAAAGCTGCCGGTAATTATGGCATGAGTATGTACCCAACCATGCAGATTAAGAAGATGGGATATGACCAGATTTTGTGGACAGATGGTTTTGAGCATAAGTATGTGCAGGAGATTGGCACAATGAATGTATTTTTCGTAATTGGAGGTAAGGTAATTACTCCTGATATTACCCATGATACAATATTGGCAGGTGTCACCCGAAATAGTGTAATAGCTTTATTACGAGACAAAGGTGTAATTGTGGAAGAGCGAATGATCAGTATTGATGAAATTGAAGCAGCTCATAAAGAAGGAAAACTACAAGAGGCATTCGGTACCGGTACCGCAGCGTCAATTGCGCCTATTTATGCGCTTACTTACCATGATGATAAAATGGAGTTGCCTCCGGTTGAAACCTGGGAAACTGCCAACTGGCTTAAAAAGGAACTTGCTGATATCCGTTATGGCCGTAAGGAAGATACACATGGCTGGACACTGAAATTGTGATCTTAATATTAGATAAATAAATAAAGGCTGATGAAAATCGGCCTTTATTTATTTAATCATATCATGCTTGTTTTATTTTTTCGGGAATTTCAATTCTCAATCTTTCAGGAGATAAACGGAATTATCAGATTGATAGGCGTTATAAAAAATCAATTCAATTACCAACCATTTTTTAGAATCTGGTGTCTTTAAAAGTGGATTAAGTATCCTACCTGAACCTTATAATTTTAGCCCGACGGATTTTGTGAAGATGTTATGTGGCTTAAGACCACTTTACAAGTAGTTTTTATTACTTTTAGTACACCTTTAGAAAGCCCGGTAATGCGTATCATCATCACTATTGTTTTGTTTTTGTCTTTTTGTTGCCATGGTGATTTATTTGCCCAGTCATGGCAATGGGGTAAGGGTAGTACGGGTTCCAACCTGGACGCGTGGGCCGTTGCAACAGATGCCTGGGGAAATGTGTTTGCGGCAGGTATTAATTTTGGTAATTTGCCATCAAAATTCGGTACAGTTGTAATACCTGTTACTGGTTTAAGCAGTTATCAAAGTGTTCTGGCAAAGTATGATCCGAATGGCAACCTGCTATGGGCCAGGGGAACTCAAAATGGCAATTCTTATCTTATAAATATAGCAGCCGACCATTCAGGAAATGTTTATTTATTCGGTACCTATACAAGTGCCACGATTCAAATCGGCAGTAATATTCTTACAAATCCGCTGGCTCCTTTAGCGCAGTATTTTCTGGCAAAATATGATGCAGGTGGAAATGTTGCCTGGGCTCTGAATGATGGTTATGGGCAATCTAATTATGTAACATTGGTCAATGCGGAAATATTGGGTACGGGTGGCATAGCAGTTGATAATTCAAACTATGTATACATTACAGCCAACTTTGACAGGGCTTTTCTGCCTGTTGGCCCCAATATTTTGCATAATGCTGATCTGTCTGGAACTACTAAAGATATTTTAGTAGCTAAGTATGATCCTGCCGGCGGATTAGTTTGGGCAAAAAATATAGGTGGTAACGGGAATGATGAAGCCTATGGTATTACAGTTACTCCTGCTGGTGATATTTATCTTGCTGGTTTATACGGATCGACAACTATGAATGTCGGATCTTCAGTATTAACAAATAGCTCCGGAGGGCAGGAAGCTTTTATTGCAAGGTTAGATGCCTCAGGCAATCCTGTTTGGGCTTCAGGTTGTGGTGGTACCGGGCATTCATATGCCGCGGGAATTGCCGCAGATAATTCAAATAATGTATACCTGACAGGAGGTTTCACCGATACCAGCATTTCTTTCAATGGAACAACCATTACCAATCCCGGCCATGTATCGGTTTTATACCTGGCAAAATTTGATCCGGCTAATCATGTAGATTGGTACAAAACTATCAACGATATTAATGATACCGGCCAGGGCACCTGGGGTTATTCTATAGCAATATCTCAATGTGATCTGGTATGGGTGAGTGGCGCTATGTATGGCCCTTTGAATATTGATGGTAATATTTTAATGCCTCCCGGAAGAATTGTTGATCCGATCTATATTGCCGGCTACACCACTGCTGGTGTTTATTATGGTAGTACGGCAATTCAAAGTGGGGGAGACGATCAAAATGGAATTGCCTGCGATGGATCCGGAAATGTGTATATGTGCAGCGACTATATGATTGACTCATTTGCTATTGGAAATGACACCCTGCCAAAGCCCGTTGGCGAATCGCTGTTCCTGGGAAAATACGCTTCGGTTAATCCGGCATTGAAAACCACTTATATCACAAAGACTGAACTTTGCCTGAGCAACAACCTTAAACTTGACGCCCATGCGGGTTTTTCCAATTACATTTGGAATACGGGGAAAAAAGGTTCAAGCCTTACTGTGTCGGATACCGGGGTATATTGGGTACAGGGATTCGACAGTTGTACCAGTATGAGCGTTGATACATTTAAAGTAGCCGCATCCTGCGATTGCCTGCCTTCGGTGTTTGTTCCCAACTCATTTACGCCAAATGGCGATGGAGTAAATGATGTATTTTATCCCCGATGCGGGCCCTTTACAAAAAGAGTAAAAACATTCAGAATATATAATCGCTGGGGAGAATTAATGTTCAGCAGGGAGAATATAGATGCCAATGACGTAGCAAATGCCTGGGATGGGACTTACCAGGGCAACCTTCAGCTTCCTGATGTGTTTGTCTGGGTAGTAGATATATTATGCGAAAATGGCACCCTGGTTAATAAAAAAGGAAGTGTAACCATTATAAAGTGACCGTAGCACCATGAAAGGCTTATTAATTTTCCTATTCACAATTATCTGCTGGCCGATAGACCATGTTTTGGCACAAGCTGATATTCATTACTCCCAGTTTTATGAGAGTTCAATGCTGCGCAATCCTGCCCTTACGGGTGTATTTTCAGATAATTATAAATTCTCAGGTATCTATCGTTCACAATGGAGTAGCATAACCAATCCTTACGAAACTATTCACATGGCAGGAGAGTACCGCTTTGCTCTTGGCCGAAATTCTTACGATTTCTTCAGTTTCGGATTGCTGGGGTTTATGGATGAGGCCGGCGACCTCAATCAAAAGATCACATCGTTTTATACCTCCATTAATATCAGTAAATCGCTCGACCAGCGAAACAATTCCTATTTGTCTTTCGGGTTTATTGGCGGTTATTCGCAATATAGCTTCGACCCTTCAAAGGCCACATTTAACGCCCAGTTTCAGAATGGTTTTTTCGACCAAAACAATCCCACACTGGAGACGCTTCCATTGCCACGCATGTCTTTGGTTGATATCGGAGCGGGTGTTAATTATAATGTAAGCCCTGGTAATCTGAATGATGTAACTTATATTATTGGTTTTTCCGGCTATCACTTCACCCAGCCAACTTTCTCTTATAGCCGGGATTATAAATACATTCAGAACCTGCGTTTCAATTTCAATGCGGCTATGATCAGGGATCTGAATGACAAAGTACTGCTGCAGGGACAATTTAATTACGCCCGTCAGGGATCCTACTTTGAATTAATGATAGGAGGTTTAGCCGGTTATAAGTCATTTACAGCATTCGAAGATCCTGACTATACGCTATATGCGGGTGTGTTTTTCAGATACCAGGATGCGATCATTCCTACTGTAAAATTAAAGTATAAAAACACTTCTTTTGGGTTGAGTTATGATGTAAACGTCTCCACACTAACTGAGGCTAGTAACATGCGTGGCGGACTGGAGCTTACAGCCGTTATATCCGGGACCTACCCAAAGAACAAGGGTTATGATAAGAAAACTCTGTGTCCAAGATTCTAGTGAGCATGATTTCCTTTGAATATGAATATGTATTTGGAATTCTATACACTACTTTCGCATTATGAAAAGACTGTCTGTAATCGTCCTGCTATTGGCTTTTTCTTTCTATTGGATAGCCTGCAAAAAGAAATCAAACCCTGGTCCTGATCCTGTTATTCCTATGGGTATGTTTGCTAATGTAAACGGGGCTGCCTGGGTGGGTTCAGGAGTTTCTATTTTTAGCACCACCGGATTTGGCCCTGAATTTCTGGAATTCTCTTCTTATGATACTTCAGGCAAAGGCATTGAATTCAGGATTGTAAATTTCAAAAACAGGGGCACTTATAATATCCCGCAGGCCAATGATTCTGCTTTCTATGGTACCGATTATGGCTCTTTCAGTAGTCCTGTAGTAGCTACTTCGGGCCAGATTTCTATTCAGGCAGTAACTGATAGTACCGTGGGCGGAGTATTTCATTTCTCAGGCCCGGGTATAACGGTGACTGATGGCACGTTTAATGTGAAATATAATTAAGCAGCGAGTCATTTAGTGTTATTCCATTTGCCTGTATTCAATTACTTTTGGCTCCTAAATTTCTAAACATGCAAACCTGGAACGAATACCAATCCGAAAATAAAGACCGGTTTCTCGACGAACTGCTTGGACTGCTGCGCATACCCTCTGTGAGTGCCGACAGCAAGTACAAAGGCGATGTTGCCAATTGCGCTGCTGCCGTAAAAGAGCATCTGCTGAAAGCCGGTTGCGACACTGCCGAAATATGCCCCACTGCCGGACACCCCATTGTATATGGCGAAAAGATCATAGATCCCAAGCTGCCTACAGTGCTGGTTTATGGCCATTACGATGTTCAGCCCGCCGATCCGCTTAATTTGTGGACCAGCCCTCCATTTGAGCCTGTAATTGTGGACGGCAAGATATTTGCCCGTGGCGCCTGCGACGATAAGGGGCAGATGTTTATGCATATCAAGGCCCTCGAAATTATGGCCAAAACCAATTCTATGCCCTGCAATGTAAAGATCATGATAGAGGGTGAAGAAGAAATTGGCTCTAAAAACCTCGGTAAATTCCTTGAAGACAATAAGGAAAAACTGAAGGCCAATGTAGTTCTGGTTTCCGATACCTCTATGATCAGCATGGAGCACCCTTCAATTGAGAGCGGGTTGCGGGGGCTGACTGCGGTGGAGATAGAAGTGACCGGGCCTAACAGGGACCTGCATAGTGGTGTATATGGTGGGGCAGTTGCCAATCCGCTTAATATGCTGTGTAAACTGGTAGCCTCCCTGCACGACGAAAACGGGCATATTACCATTCCCGGCTTTTATGATGCAGTTATCGACCTGACTGACGAAGAACGCAAAAACCTCAACCTCGCTCCTTTCGACCTCGAAGAGTATAAAAAAGAACTGAATATCAAGGATGTATGGGGCGAAAAGGGCTATACAACCCTCGAGCGCACCGGCGTAAGACCTACACTTGACCTCAATGGCATTTGGGGTGGCTACCAGGGCGAAGGTTCAAAAACCGTGCTGCCATCCAAGGCATTTGCCAAGATCACCATGCGCCTGGTTCCTAACCAGAAACCTGCCGAGATATCAGCGCTTATAGTAAAACACCTCAACAATATAGCTCCCGGATGTGTGGATGTAAAGGTGATTCCCGGGCACGGTGGCGACCCTGTTGTTACCCCAACCGATTCGCCTGCCTACCTTGCCGCTGCAAAAGCCATTAAAACCACTTTTGGCAAGGAGCCAATACCTACAAGGGGTGGGGGAAGTATCCCGATCGTAGCCTTGTTCGAAAAGACCCTTGGACTGAAAACAGTACTTCTGGGCTTTGGACTGGATAATGACAATATACATTCACCCAACGAAAAATATGATGTGGTCAATTTCTACAAGGGAATTGAAACAATACCGTATTTCCACAAGTATTTTGCCGAATCGGTGAAGTAGGGTATATAGAATTTGTACTTATACTGGGCCTTCTGCATTATGCAGAAGGCCTTTGTTTTTGCCCTCAATCTTCCTTCATCAGCCCTGGCCGGCGTTCGGTAGTGCGCTTTATCGACTGCTCATGGCGCCAGTTGTCAATCTTCTTAGGGTCGCCGCAAAGCAAAACCTCCGGTATCTGCCAGCCCCTGAAGTCTGCCGGGCGGGTATAAACAGGCGGCGCCAGCATACCATCCTGGAAAGAATCGAAGAGGGCAGAGGTCTCATCACTTAATACGCCAGGCAATAACCTGCCTACTGCATCCACTACCACCGCTGCAGCCAGTTCACCACCACTCAGCACATAGTCGCCTATCGATATTTCCATGGTCACAAAATGCTCCCTAATGCGCTCGTCTATGCCTTTGTAGTGCCCGCAAATAATCATGATGTTGCCCTTAAGGGAGAGGGTATTGGCTGTTTTCTGGTCAAATAGCTTGCCATCAGGTGTCATGTAGATCACCTCGTCATACTTGCGTTCTTTCTGCAATAACTCTATAGCAATAGCCAGCGGCTCAGGCATCATTACCATACCTGCCCCGCCACCAAACTGATAGTCGTCTACCTGCGCCTGCTTGTAGGGGGTAGTATCGCGCAGGTTATGGGTATATACCTCCAGCAGTCCCTTATCTCTTGCCCGCTTCATAATGGAGTGGCTGAAAGGGCTGTCGAGTAGTTCGGGTAAAACAGTAATAATATCTATGCGCATAAAGTATATATTAGTTGGTGGGTATTTCAAACCCAAAGGTAGCACCCTGACAGCACAAAGAGTGGGGTAGTGTTTATGTGTTTATTTAATTGTATTCGTTAATAGTAAATGTACTGTTGTTGCTGTATTTAACTTATGCTAATTTCATCAAGGCTCATCACTCCATACTCCAGACAACACAATATTCCATTTCCAAATATTTATTATTTTTATCACTTAATTCCCGAATTCCTATCACATGATCCCACTCCATCCACTTACCACTTAGCACCATATTATCGAGTTCAACCACATTATCGCATTCCCTCCACATTAACGCATTATCTTCCACATTCCATTATTGTCAACAAAATCGGGCATCCAGATATACGTCCAGCAGGCCGTCTGGCAAGGTCATATTTATTGTTTTGGTTTTAATGTCAAGGCTATCAATTGTTTGCTCAATCAGCGGTAGCAGGACTTCAGTATTCTGGTAAGTAAGCTTTGCAAGCCATTGATTACCAGTTTGCATAACGTCGTCTATTTTTCCTAAAGTCCCTTCTTTCTTATCTATTACATTAAAACCTATCCATAAGAGCGGAGATTGCCGCGCATACTCCGATAAAATAGATTCATCAACATACACATGTTTGGTTACCAGTTTTTTAGCTGCTTCTACCTTATTAATATCTTCAACACCTACTACATACTCTTCATTATTATTTGCCTTAATATTAGAAATAAAATATGGAATAAAACTACCCTTCTGCATTTCCACATGTATTGCGGTTCCTTTCTTCAGCCAATTAGAGTTGCCAACAATATGGGTGAGTATCAGCGAGCCTCCTATTCCGTGCGTTGCAACTATTTTTCCGATTCTTATCATAATAATGCAAAGGTATGATTTAGCAATTGGGAATAAAATTTTCTGATCCTGTTATTGGTTGTATGCATATTTTGGTTGTTGGAAATTGGAGGGGGCAATTTTGTCTGAATCAGAACCTGCCTATCGGCAGACAGGTTTGCAGGATTATGCACCTTCGCTGAAGTAGCTATGGCGCACGAAGTAGAATTGTCAGAATTGGGTGGTTTTTCTTGAGTGCGGTTTTTTGCAGTAAATAATTGCAGGGTTTAGGATTGATAATCAATTGTTTAGTGTCTGATAGTTGCAGTGGTGTGCAAATTTTGCAATTTTTATTGCAGGTAATAATTGCAGGGTTTTGTATTGATAATCAATTGGTTGTGGTTTTGGAATTGTAAATTGTCTGAACTGCACCCTCACTTAGGCTATGGCGCATAAAGCAGAATTAATATGATTAAAAGTTTGCAAGATTGGGTTTCGGGAAGAGAGTTGCGCAATGGTGTGCAATAAAAATTATTTGCACAAATATTTATTGGTTATCAATGGATTAACTCTGAAAAATTGCGCATTTTGGAGCGAAGTGTGCAATTTATGGGTTGGTTGATAAGTTGATAAGTGAGTGGCGAAAGGATGAAATATTTCGGCTTAAATTTGGGTTATTTTTTTGGATGTTGTTGTCATGATGGAATTATTTTGTATTTATTGATGGAATTTCACTCAAAGGTAAATTATATAGTTGGCAATTCCAAATAAAATGGATATTTTATTTGAGCACCAATTATGTGAGTGAAAATTGAAATTTGGAGATCTACCAGGATAAAGAAATGATTATAGGTGTATGTTTCCTCCATTGCTTCTAATAGTTTAAGCCCATGGTCTTTACGGGATAATTAACACAGGCATTAAATAGAAGAGCTGCTACCTGCTCAAAATCCTTATCTCCACCCTGCGGCTAAGCTCCTCCTCTTCACGGCCTTCTTCATCGTGGATGAGGTTGCGGTTGCCTAGGCCGATGCATTTGATGCGGTTTTTCGATGCCGTATTTTACCATGCTGTCGCACACCAGATCGGCGCGCTTTTGAGATAGGGTAGACTCGTCGTAAGGCTCATCTAATCACTTTGCTTTTTCAATTAGTGTGGTCTTGGTGCATTTTTAACGAACTAATTATTATAAACTTACTCCCTATTTTTACCATTTTATCTTCCTTCTAAGCCCCGATTTCCATCTAATAACAACAAGCGAAATATTTGGCTGATTTCGTATTAATCGGTAATTTCGTAAAAACTACTCTATGCAGGAAACATATCATATACGCATCAAAAAAGACTATGCAGCGGCTATTATAGAAGACCTGCAAAAGAATGATGCGGTAGAATTGTTACCGGATAAAAAGACATTTGAAGTGCCTCAGTGGCAGATTGATGAGGTGCGCAAGAGTAAAGAATATTATCGCCAGCATCCCGAAGAATTGATAGGCTGGGACGAAGCCTGGAAACTGATAAAGACTGACTGATGCTTTTATTTCAAGTAGTTTTTACCAAGGCTGCAATTACGCAAATTCAGGTAGCTGTTGATTACTACAATGATATACAGCCAGGTTTGGGTAAAAGATTCAAACATGATCTGAAACACCAGTAAGGCTTAGTAAGAAAACATCCTTTTTCCAGGGCAATACGTTATGATGATGTCCGGTTTGCCGTTCTGGATAAATTTCCTTTTGCAGCCCATTATAATATCGAAGATAACAGGATAATTGTTCATGCCGTACATTCAATGTACCAGGATCCGCTTACTACCTGGATAAAGAAATGATTATAGGTGTATGTTTCCTCCATTGCTTCTAATAGTTTAAGCCCATGGTCTTTACGGGATAATTAACACAGGCAAGAAATAGGAGAGATGCTACCTGCTCAAAATCCTTATCTCCACCCTGCGGCTAAGCTCCTCGTCTTCACGGCCTTCTTCGTCGTGGATGAGGTTGCGGTTGCCGAGGCCGATGCATTTGATGCGGGTTTTGTCGATACCGTATTTTACCATGCTGTCGCATACCAGGTCGGCGCGCTTTTGAGATAGGGTAGACTCGTCGTAGGGCTCATCAACACCCTCCACGCGGCCCAGGCAGCACACATGCCCTTCTAGCTGGATGATGTAGCTTTTATGGGCATTGAGGAAATCGTACAGCATCTTTATATGGGGCAGGGAGGATGGGGTAATATCGAGCCGGCCCTGGTAGAAATGGATATTGTAGAGCGGGTAGGTTTCATTTTCCTTTAAGCCGGTAAGGGCATATTCGAACCTTTGTGTCTCGGTAGTATCATATATTTTGTCGATGATGAGTTCTACTTTACGGTCTTTTGAGTTGCCTTTGTTGCCATTGGTGGATAGTCGGTTTATTTTGCCTTTACCCACACATAGTTTTATATCTTCCTTCCGGAAGTCCTTTAGAATAAGGTAGTCGAGCACGTTTTTGGCACGGGCATAAGACAGGTTTTCGTTGTAGCCATCGGAGCCCAGGTAATCGCCATAACCAAGGATCACCATTTTGCGCCCGGGAGCCAGCATTTTTTTATGCAGCAGGCTATCTATGAACAGGGTGCTTTCGGGAGAAAGATTACTCTGGTCGAGCGGAAAGAAAATGTGCAGGGTGTCTTTAACCTGTGCATAGCCAGGGCAGGCAAAAAACAGAGCCGTTATGAAGCAAAAAATCTTTTTCATGAAACCGATATTTTAATTACAAAGCCTGAACAACATCATCCGGGTTTATAGAAACTTAAGAACCTTTCTCAACCATTGCGTATTTTGCAGATGCGAACCAATCCTTAAAAGTGAACATTACTATAAAAATAAACAAGCAAGGCGTATTTACCGGTAAAATCTTTCCGGCAGCAGGGCTTTTGTTTTTTGTATTGGTAATGGGGTTTTGTGCTTTTTACGTTTCAACAGGTTATTACCACCTGGTGAGCTGGTATACAGGTCTGAACAATTGTTTCTACCGGCACGGCCAATGGACAACAGATTTTTTCAGTAATAAAACGAAGGATGCGGGGAATTTATTTTGTATACCGGCATTTATCATTGCACTGGCGGGTGCGTGGTTAATGATACGCAAACTAAAAGCGGGGTATAAAAGGCCAACAGAGTACCTTGAAATCAGCCTGCGAAAGGCAGATGTGGCGGTTGCAGCCTTATTGGTGCTGTTATCGGTAGTGGCGTGGTTTTGGGCTACAACCCTGGCATTTCCATCGAACGATGAGGTGTTTTCGGCGGTGAATTGTGCAGGACTACATCCTTTCCAGACGGTATCTTATTATATGCTGCCCAATAACCACCTGTTCTATAATTTTATCAATAACCTACTCTTCCATTTTGTGGCCGATAAGGTGGCGAGCGGGCGATTTTTATCGTTATTGTTTTACCTGGCTATAGTACTGGTTACGTTTAGCTGGCTGCGGGGATTGTTGAAAAGCAGGTGGCTGGCATTTTTGATAGTAGTTGCACTGGCGCTTCAATTCCCTGTATGGGGGTTTGCATCGCAGGCAAGGGGGTACGAACTGGTTACGCTGGCAAGCTGGCTGGCGTTCATATCGCTGCTGCAATATCATTTGGAGCCGCATAGAAAGTGGCTTTACTTATCGGGGGTAGCAATAGTTGCAGGGTATTTCACCTTGCCCAGCTTCCTGTATCTTCATTTTGGGATGGCGCTTGCAGCAGTGTGTTTCCAGGTATACAACAAGAAAGCCGACCGGCAATTCTGGATTATGCAGCTATATACACTGCGGATTGTGTATATGCTATATCTGCCATGTATCTGCTTTTCAGGTCTGGAGGCTATAGTTGGTAATAAGTATGTACATGCCTACCAGAGCAAAGCGGAGTTTATAGGTGATATTCTGCCAAATGTCCGCAATTATATGGATTATTGCTTTTTCAATTTTCTGCTGCCCAACCATATACTTGATTATGTGTTGTTTTTAACACCCTTATGCCTGTTCTTTTTCAAGGAGAACAGGATGGCCAAAATGCTTGGTTGGTTCTATGTGGTGCAGTGGCTGGCCGTTGTGTTGATTACGATAAAGATGGGATTATTCCCCATTGACCGGGCATTGTGTGGTCAATTCAGCATATCTCTTTTTATCTGCCTCTACACGGTGTATTGTGGTCTGCAGTATTTGCTGGAGAAAAGGGCTGTGCCTGACGTGATAACAATGTGCATGCTTGTATTGACTGCAGGTCTCAGTACCAATTATGTGATAAAGGGCAGGGAAAATATCTGGCATTATCTCTGCCATTTTAACGTAAACATGTGGCATGATATCATGCTGACCGGGGTGAAGACTATGCCCAAAGGCAGTACGGCGGCTTTCTCGGATGAGAGTTTTTACCTTTACTATCTGTCGAAACAAAACGGACAGCAGGCCAGGCAATGCAGGCAGGGCGATGAAGATTTTTTCATTAATATGAATGAGGCATTCCCTCCCGGCATAGCAGAGCATTATGAGTCCTTTTCTACTGCAGGAGACTACTATATTTATAAAAGGAAGCGCTGAAATCAGGCCGCATTTAGTCCGGTGTTGTTCTCTTTTTTCTTTAAGAAAACAAGGAGACCGGCAAATACCAGTAAGCCCAACAAACTGAGGTAGAGTCCCTTTTTAAAATACCTTAGGTCGTAGTTCAT
This sequence comes from uncultured Bacteroidota bacterium, assembly GCA_903903635.1. Lineage (GTDB taxonomy): Bacteria > Bacteroidota > Bacteroidia > Chitinophagales > Chitinophagaceae > Nemorincola. The sequence goes on along the minus strand of CAIUZK010000201.1, from coordinate 20,829 downwards.
TTCGATGGTGTGATCTCCCTTTTTGAGCAATACCCCGGTCATACCGCCATCGAGAATAAATTTGTCGGTTTTTTGACCATCGACCTTAAGGGTCCAACCCCGATCCCAGGGTACAGACAGGTACATCATTTTTACGTCAGAAACACTGATCTTGCCTGTTATAGCATTGTTTTCAAACTTAGTCAAAGCGAGGGTATCCTTGCTCAATTCGTTCACACTCTGCCTGTATATATCAACAGAAAAAGCAGATTCAGGCAAAGTGTCCTTAATGGGATACTCAGTCATGCCGGCTACTTTACTCACATCGGCATCAGCTACTACACATGTTTTCAGGGACAGGAAATCTCTCTGCGTCATGGAAATCTTGCTGAAAGCGCTCTCTGTAACATACTTGCTGTAAGTATAGCCAAAGGGAATAACAAATTTGTTGCGGAAGACTTTTACGTCACCAAAAGTTGCCAGGGTGTCGCAGGTGATTCGCCAGATAGGGTTGATGTTCTTTTTAGCCAGGATATACTTTACACTATTGCCGGATTCCAGTAATGGCCTGAAGCTTAGTCCGTTTGCCCATCGTGATTCATTTTCGTTTTCTTTGTTTGAAACACCCATAAGTTGCAAGTACTTAATGTAGTATTCCTGGTTGAAGGGGCTATATGCGCTGGTTCCCCTGTAACCCTGGATCATTCCATCATTGAGCGAGTAATGCATGGCAGGGGTAGAACCATAAGTTTTATCGACACGGTAGAAGGAATTGTCGATGCTCTTGATATACTTAATGGCTTCAACCGTGTAGTCGTTATAACCGACCTTTTGCGATAATTCACTGGTCAGTACAGCCTCACGATCGTTGGCGGTAATATTTGAGAAATACATTACTTCTACAACTATCAAAAGGAAAAAGGCATATTTAAGAAATACCGAACTGCCTGGCCTGCTCATGAAAAAGAGGAGAATGCCATAAATGACTATCATGGCACTTACAAAAGCCATAATAGGGGCGTTAATAACATCTCTATCAGGGAAATAAGGATAGTTCAGGAGTATAAATAAGAATATGATTGTGACAATGAGGATAATGAGGTTTATTTTCCTGTTTGTCAGGATGAAATCCAGGGCCTTAAGAGAATAATAGATAAAAACAAAGGAAACCAGGAACGAGAAAGACCTGTAGTAGTCTCCGGAAAACAACCAAAAAGCATGCCTGAAATAGGGGAAGAAAAGTGGGAGTACCCAAATTGAGATGAAAACGATAAAAATGTACCTGGTTCTCTTTTCTAAAAACGGGAAAACCTGGGGCATAAGTATCAGGCAGGGGAGTCCGCAATATAATAACGGGGCTTCCAGGATATTCTGCCATCCTTTGAATTCATTGGCACTGCCGAGAATATCGGTGGAGAAAAAGCGTAAAATAACGGTGCCGGCCTGTAGTTTATCGGAAGTCTCGAATAAAGGCGCAGAAGATAAAATATGGGCGTATGAGTTAGTACCGCTACCACGGGGACTTTCGAGAATCTGCATTATATTTTCAATGAGGAAGGGCGCACTTATAACCATTCCGAGCAAGCCCAATCCAATCATTTGAAGGAATATCTTTCCTGCTGTCTGAAGCGTGAAGTTATTGGTAGAGATAAGCCGGAAAATGGCATATAAAGCCAGGAACAGTCCGTAAACATACAGGTAGAACGGCTGTGAAATACAAATGAGGAAAATGGGTAGGGGGAATAAAATCCATTTACCTTTTGAAAACAATTGCTCGAATGACAATAATAATAATGCCATTGTAAACGACTCGAAGGTAAAACCTTGCCAGGCGCTTCCCTCAATAACAAAGCCGCAGAAAACATAAAACAGGCAACCAATTATAGCGGTGTAATCGGATAGTTTTATTGACTTGAGATAATAGTAAAAAATGATTCCGCTGAGAATTATCTTGGTAAATTCTTTATATATGGTACCTGAAACAATGTGGTCTTTACCGCTTAGAAAAAGGAAAATATCGAAAGGGTCGTGTAAACTGAGCGGGAAAAGGCTTTGTCCCATACCGTAATTAAATGACCACTTCGGTAATCCGAAATTTGAAATGTAATCGGCAACATGATACAAATAGGGGTGCAGGTAGTTTACGGAGTCGCTACCGATATCCTTAAAATAATAGGCTTTTTCGAAAAGTAAATAATCTTTGAAAACAATAAAACCTATCAATATTATTAAACCCAGCGCCAATAAAGGAGCCTTCTTGTTGAGTTTATCAAAAAAGTCGGGAATTGTAGCAACAGTTTCAGTTGACGCGGTATTGATTACCTTTGCAGCTTCTGATTTTTTCTTAGATGACACGATCAGCTATTTAGTAGAATGCCAAAATACAACGAACGATTTAATAAACAATGACTTTGTGATTCATTTGCAATTATTCGATGCGTTTGGTGCGGGTAGAACTAAATAAATGTTGTTTTAAACAAAAATTTTACTTTGATTTGTTTTTTTAAATGAGGAAACTGAAATGGAGCATGAAAAGCTGCAAGGCGAATTAAGAAAAAAAATACTGTCATTGCATAAAATGGCTAATTCGGGGCATATTGGGTGCTCGCTTAGTTGTATTGATATAATGATCAGTATTTTAAAATATAAGGAACCTGATGATAGCTTTATACTTTCTAAAGGTCATGCCGCCACCGCACTATATACCATACTGAATGAAATAGGGGAAATTCCGGATGAGGCAATGGATACCTTTTATAAGAATGCAACAACCCTTCCTGCTCACCCTGCCGCATTAAAATACCCGGCAATTCCCTTTGCAACCGGTTCGTTGGGGCACGGACTGCCACTGGCTTCGGGTATAGCAAAAGCTAAAAAGCTGAAAGGGGCGGCCGGAACCAGTTATGTGCTCATGAGCGATGGTGAAACAAATGAAGGTACCACCTGGGAAGGAGCCCATTTTGCTGTGGCCAATAAATTAGATAACCTTCTGGTATTTATTGATAAGAACAGGCTGCAGGGATTTGGTAATACTGCTGATATATTGGGGGATACTGCAGCGGCAAAAGTGTGGGATGCAATAGGTTTTGAAGTTATGGAAGTGGATGGACACAACATAAATGCTATGCTTGATGCCAGGCAAATTATGACAGGAAACAAGAACGGGAAGCCCAAACTTATCATTGCCAATACAATAAAAGGGAAGGGCATAGACTATATGGAAAATAAGATGGAGTGGCATTATTTACCAATGAGTGAAGCTCAATATAATGATGCTTTAAATAGAATAAAGATTGATTATAACGTTTAGGTTCTATCCGCAAAAAATAAAATGAGAAAACATTTTTCGGCACATATTGAACAGTTAATTGACCAGCACGATGATATTGTTTTTGTAACAGGAGACCTTGGATATAATGCATTGGAGAACCTTGGGGTAAAGATGGGAAACCGTTTTATAAATGCAGGTGTTGCAGAGCAGAATATGATAGGTGTTGCAGCAGGAATGGCTTCTCAGGGGTACAGGGTAATATGTTATAGTATTGCTCCATTCATTGTTTACCGTTGCCTGGAACAGATAAGAAATGACCTGTGCTTCCATAATATGCCTGTATACCTGGTGGGTAACGGAGGTGGTTATGGATACGGGATTATGGGATCTTCGCACCATGCGATAGAAGATATAGCATGCCTGAGCGGATTGCCCAATATTAGGTGTTATGTTCCGGCGTTTGTGGAAGATATGCATGTATGCCTGGATGAAATGTTTGCCCGGAGGGCGCCGGCTTATTTTCGTCTCGGGCTTGGTAAAAAAATGCCGGAATATCTTTCAATCAGAGATTTCGGTGCGGCAGGTACTGAAAATCAAAAATCGGAGTTGACCATAGTAGCTCAAAGCCCGGTTGCCAATAACCTGGTAGCCGCATTGAACGGGCATCCTTTTAAAGACAGGGTAGAATTATTCATTGTCAATAAAATGCCGGTTCACCAGTTACCCGGCGAGTTAAGTGCAAGTATTGCCAGAACAAAAAACGTGCTTACTATTGAGGAGCATATATCTATCGGGGGGCTTGGAAGCGCTGTTTCTCTTTTGGTAAATGAAAATTCGTTGCCAATAAATAAATTTATTAGTTTACATGCCGAAGGGTATCCTAATGGATTGATTGGTAGCCAAAGTTATCACCAGCAAATCAGCGGATTGGATGAAGAAAATATATCACGAATAATAAATTCTTACTTTTAAGTTCTCATGATAAATTACGAAGAGCTTCAGAAGAAAATAAAGAAACTGGAGGGCCCTATATTCGTTTTCGGCGCTACCGGTTTTATTGGTGCGAATATCATTAATGATATATTTTCAGTTAGAAGTGATTGCTATGCCATAACGCATGATGCGAACAACGCATGGCGCCTGAAACTGCTTAATGTTCCTTCTAAAAATATTATTCATTGCGACATTACATCTTTAATATCGGTTAGGAATATTTTCGAAAAATATAAGCCGCTTACGGTTTTTAATCTGGCAGCCTATGGCGCATACAGCAAGCAAAGCGATGTGCGGCTGATTTATGAAACGAATGTAAATGGTACTGTAAATATTTTAGATTGCAGCGCAGGCATAAAAGCCTATGTTCATGCAGGAAGTAGTTCGGAATATGGTACAAACTCTGCCGCTCCTCATGAGGGGGATGCCCTGGAACCGAATAGCCATTATTCAGTTTCTAAAGTATCCGCATCCTATATCATCCAGTATTATGCAAAGTATAAACAAGTACCTGCACTTAACCTGAGATTGTATTCTATATACGGGTTTTGGGAAGAGCCGGACCGGCTGGTGCCAGTAATGATTGAAAAGGCGAGGGCAGGAACTTATCCAAATTTGGTAGAGAAGGAAATCAGTCGCGATTTTGTTTATATAACTGATGCAGTAGAAGCATTTGTAGATGCTGCCTTGAATATGAACCCTGAAATACAAGGGCAGTCGTTCAATATTTGTACTGGTGAGAAAACCACTTTGGAACAGTTGGTTAACCTGGTGAGGGCGGAGTTTAAGATAAGTGCGGAGCCTGTTTGGGGGAATATGCAAAATCGTAAATGGGATCTGACAGACTGGTATGGCGACCCTTCAAATACGAATAATAAACTTGGTTGGAAAGCAAAAACCTCATTGAAAGAAGGTATCCGCAGTACCTATGACTGGCATGAAAAGGTAAATTATACCGGTGTAATAATGCCGGCATTTATTAATCCTAAACTGAATGCAAAGATCACCTGCGTTATAGCCTGTTATAAAGATGCGCAGGCTATACCTGTAATGTATGAGCGGCTGGTTAAAATGTTCAATGAAACGAAACTCAGGTATGAAATAATTTTCGTTAACGATTGTTCTCCGGATAATTCAGAAGAGGTAATTGCCCAAATTGCAGCCAAAGACAATAATGTAGTTGGCATTACCCATTCACGGAATTTCGGTTCGCAGTCAGCTTTTCTGAGCGGTATGGAAATTTCGACAGGCGACTCAGTAGTGTTGATGGACGGAGACCTGCAGGATCCTCCCGAAATTATTCCGGCATTTTATGAGAAATGGATGGAAGGATATGATGTGGTTTATGGCAAGCGGGTGAAAAGAGAAATGTCTTTCTTCATGAATCTTGTCTATAAAGGGTTCTACAGAATATTCAGTACTTTATCCTATATCAAGATACCGGTAGATGCCGGAGATTTTTCGATGATGGATAGAAAAGTGGTCAAGGAGTTGAATAAATTGCCGGAAACTGAAGTGTTTTTGAGAGGATTGAGGGCGTGGGTAGGATTTAAACAAATAGGAGTAGATTATGTTCGCCCCGAAAGGATGTTTGGCAAGAGCACTAATAACTGGAGGCGAAATATAGGATGGGCGAAAAAAGCTATTTTCTCGTTCAGTTTTGTGCCATTGGAAATGCTGAGTTATTTAGGCTTTATACTGACTGGATTTTCATTTCTTGCCATAATACTGCTGATCATTTTGAAAATACTGCATCCTAATGTTCCACAGGGAGCAACCTCGATAAGTGTATTAATTTTGTTCTTTGGAGGTGTGCAGTTGCTGGCTGTGTCTATTTTAGGAGAATATGTTTCAAAGATATTTGAAGAGAGTAAAGCAAGGCCGAAATTTATAAGGAGATCAATCATGTACCGTGGAAAAGTGCTTAATTCTGCCGAAGAGATTGATAATTTCAAAAAAGGATTGAAATAAAAGGATAACTTTAAAAACGATTAAAATAATTATATGGGAACATTAAAGAAAAATGTTAATGTCTTTAATTCGGATGTTGAAAATAATGAGGGGTATAAATATTCTACTCATGGGTCTCTGTCATCAGTTTTAGCAAATAAGAGAATGTCGGATGAAATAATTGCCTTCATAGATGTTAATGCTAAAACGCTTATAGATATTGGTTCAGGAGATGGCGTTTATACTAATGTAATACATCAGAGCAGGCCTAAAATTAGTATTACCGGTTTTGACCCTGCTGAAGTAGCTGTGAAAATAGCCAGGAAAAATTATCCTGAAATTGAGTTTTCGATAGGGAATATCCTGGAAAATAACACATTCCCAGCCAAGCGATTCGATGTTGGTGTTATCAGGGGAGTGCTGCATCACCTTAACAATCCTGAATTGGCAATTAAGAACTCCGGTTTACTTGCAGACCAGGTAGTAATAGTAGAACCAAACGGGAATAATCCGGTTTTGAAAATCATTGAAAAGGTATCTCCTTATCACAGGTTGCATGAAGAACGTTCTTTCTCGAGCAGCCAATTGAAAAAGTGGTGTCAGGAAAATGGATTCGTGGTGGAGAAAATGACGTTTATAGGGTTTATTCCTATGTTTTTCCCAACGTTTTTAACCAAAGTCATCTTCTTTTTCCAGCCGTTTTTTGAGAAAATATATCCGTTGAAAAAGTATTTTGGCGCCCAGATTGTTATTCTGTGCAGAAAGGTTAAGTAATAAAAACGAGTGACTTTTAAGAAACGATCAATAATAAATTTATAATTGGCACAGGCAAATAAATATAATTACATACGCAAGGAATGTTTGTTTTGCGACAGCACAGATCCTGCCGGCCATCCGGTGCTCTATAAGAAAAATTTCAGGGATGAGGATCTGAATGCCGGTGTATTCTCCGCCCGGAGAACAGCAGACCATTTTCATTACGAAATGGTGAAGTGCCAGAAAACAGGTCTTATTTTTTCAAGGCAGATACTGGATGATGATGCACTTAATGAACTTTACAGGGGCAGCGTTGTTACTTTTGGCGAACAAACTGAATTCATTAAGCGGGATTATTGGGAACCCATAGCAAAGTATACCAAAAAGTGGAGCACAAAGAAAGCGCTCGACATAGGCTGCAGCAATGGTTTCTTTCTGGAGGTGCTTAAGGATAATGGTTATGATGAAGTATTTGGTGTAGAGCCGGGTGAGGAACCCAAAGCTATTGCCCGTCAGGATATACGCGATAATATACATACCGGTTTTTATGGTCCGGGCTTGTATCCTCCCGATTATTTTGATCTTATAACATGTTTTCAAACCCTGGACCATTTAAGTGATCCTTTGGGTATGATCAAAAATATGTATGCCAATGTGAAACCAGGTGGACATGTGTATATGATCATGCATAATACCAGGGCTTTGCAAGCCAAACTTTTTGGCGAAAAATCTCCTATAATAGATGTAGAACACATTTACCTGTTTAATAAGGAGAATTTGACTGAATTGTGCAAAAAGGCAGGTTTCAAGGTTGTTTCGGTTTTCGATGTTAAAAATGGGTATCCTTACAGTTATTGGTTAAGAATGGCGCCATTGCCCTTAAAGAAAATGTGGGCTGGGCTTTTTAAAATACTGGGAGTTTATAATAAGATACTTGCTATAAATGCAGGTAATATGGGTATCATATTAGAAAAATAATTTTCATTTCCATTGCAGGACATTTGTTGTATGCCAGAGATTTCAGGGCTATTTCATTTAAATGAGGTAGCCATTTTGAATTGCCCTATATATCCAATACTCAATATTTACACTTATTTTTGCTTTAATGCCTGAACAATTTAAATCTGGTTTTGTAAATATTTTTGGGGCGCCCAATGCCGGTAAATCAACCCTGCTCAACCTGTTGCTGGGGGAGCGGCTGGTTATTATTTCACCCAAGGTACAGACTACACGGCACCGCATATTGGGTATACTTAACGAACCGGGTTATCAAGTGGTTTTTTCGGATACCCCGGGTATTATTGAGCCTAAATACAAGCTGCACCAGAAAATGATGCTTCAGGTGAAAAGTGCGCTTGAGGATGCCGATGTGGCCATATTGATGCATGATATTAATCTGCCCATGGAGGAGTTTGAGGCAATTAGTAATTCGCTAAAACTAAAGGTGCCGACAATATTACTGCTCAATAAAACTGATGCGCTCAAGGAAAAGAATACTATTGATGGTATTGTAAAAGTTTATAAGGAGAAATTTCCTAAGTGGGAGGTGCTGGCTGTATCCGCAAGAAAGGAGACCAATACGGATAAGATCATGCCTTTGATCCTGAAGCACCTTCCTGAAGGTTTACCTTTTTATCCGGATGATAGTATATCAGACAGGTCGGAGCGTTTTTTTGTGGCAGAGATGATAAGGGAGCAGATCTATTCATTGTACGAGGAAGAGATTCCTTACCATGCCGCGGTACTGGTGCAGTCGTTTGAAGAAAAGACAACCCTGGATGTGATCAAGGCAGATATTATTGTGAGCAGGGAAACACAGAAGATGATATTGCTGGGAAAGGGCGGAAGCATGATCAAGCAATTAGGTATAAATTCACGGAAAGTGATAGAAGAATTTCTGCAGAAGAAGGTGCATCTGGAACTGTTTGTCAAGGTGCGCCCTAAATGGCGCGATAACGAAAATTACCTTAAAGAGTATGGGTATAATTGACGACCGGCTGGCGGTAATAGAGCCCCTCAGCAAATTCTGGTATCAAAAGAAAGTTGCAGCAATGGATATGCTGCGGCTCGATCTGCTTCATCCTGTTATTTCCGGAAATAAGTGGTTCAAACTGCGGCTGAACATGAAGTATGCCCAGGAACATGGTTTTAAAACCATCGTTACTTCCGGAGGCGGTTTTTCCAATCATCTGATTGCCACAGCCTATACTGCCCGTAAGTTTGGCATAACCTCGGTAGGAATAGTGCGAGGTAAGTATGACCGCCTGACACCAACTCTTGAAGCCTGCAAAGCTGAAGGTATGGAACTCATATTCGTATCGAAAGAAGAGTATAAAGACAGGCATGAGCTCAACTGGGAGAAAGAGTTTGTTCAGCATTTTGATGAGATACTTTTTGTGCCCGAAGGCGGTGCCAATGAAATGGGCCGTGCAGGGGCGGCATTGCTGAACCGGTACATCAACGATAGTTATACACATATAGCAGTGGCTGTAGGGAGTAGTACAACAATGATAGGTGTGAGAAACAGTACACTTGTCCACCAGATTGTTTTAGGTTTTGCACCTATGAAAGATGGGGCGTATTTAAATGGATATATCAGCAACCATGTTCACCAGGATAAAAATGTAAACTGGAGACTTACGGATAAATATCATTTTGGCGGCTTTGGAAAATGGAATAAAAAGCTGCTTGATTTTATGAATAATTTCTATACCGAAAACAAAATGCCACTGGATATTATTTACACTTCCAAGATGATGTATGGCGTGCATGATATGCTTATGAATAATGAGTTTTCGGTAGGCGATAAAATACTGTGCATACATTCGGGAGGGCTGCAGGGCAATGTGAGCGTGCAGCGGGAACTGATCTATTGATCAGGCGTGGTCTGAATCTGTTTAATCATATTTATTAGTCTGTTTTATGTGTCGGGCATTTGACCGCAAACGAATGGAACAATTCTATTTTGACTTTATAATTGCGGTGCAGTAATAGTTAGTCGCAGTTTCCAGTTTCAGGTAATAAATACCAGGCGGGATGTTTCCTAAGTCAATGTCTATTGAATTGTTTTTGGCAACCAGATCATCTTTTCGGAAAACTATATTGCCATTTACATCTGATACAAATAGATTTGCCTGCCATTGTGAATGAGCTGAATTGGCTATATGTACCACATTGCTGAAAGGATTGGGGTAAACACAAATAAAACCACCATTGTTGCATTCATTAACGGCTGTTTTATAGGGTGCACCTGTATACCCCTATTAATGGATTGTTCCAGGGGCCAGTCTGGGCTGATAACCGGTGCAAGGACAAAACAAAAAGATAGTAAAAACAAAATAAGTCTTCATCTTTTTTATGGTAAATAGTCTGGTTTATGATGCCTTCAAAAACAACTCTGCAGGTAATTGAAAATACTCCTTAATGATATTGATTTCCGGGAGCACGATATGCTTATCTTCATAATCCTTTACAAGCAGCAATAATAAGGCCAGTTCACGAGCTTCCTTGCTTTCTTCAGGTGCATGAAAAACAGCCAAAGTACGGGTAATTGCTTTTTGGTATTCAGCTTCAGTATTTAGAATGTTCCAGTTCATTTTTATCTTGTTCTGTACTTGAGAATATTTATATCAAAAGCAATTGTTTCAGCATTAATTTTATCATTTTTGAAATGGAATTCAGATTATATGAAAATACTATTTTAATCCACAAAAGTAAACAATAAGGAAATTCTGCCTAACTAATATTATTTTGCAGGGCATGGAAAATACTCAGGTAAAAAGCAACCGGCTTACGATGTATATTCTGCTCTCGATGGTTGCGGGTGTGGTTTTGGGTTATGTGTTGAATTCATCTTACGGGGCAAATAATGTTGCAGCGCGGGATAAAACACTGGATTATTTTTCTTTGCTGGCAGATATTTTTCTAAGGCTCATCAAGATGATTGTGGCGCCCCTGGTTTTTACAACACTTGTTGTAGGTGTGGCCAAGCAGGGCAATATGGGTGCAGTTGGCCGGATAGGCGGCAAGACTATGTTGTGGTTTATTTGCGGCTCTTTTCTAAGTCTCTTCCTTGGTATGGCGCTGGTCAACTTCTTTCAGCCGGGTGTGGGCATGAATCTGCCGGTACCTGCAACAACTGCGGGAACTACTACGCAGACTTCACTTTCATTAAAAGATTTTATAGGGCATATTTTCCCGACAAGCTTATTTGATGCCATGGCCAAAAATGAGATTCTGCAGGTTGTGGTGTTTTCGTTATTTTTTGGGGTAGCTACTGCATCGATGGGGGAGAAGGGGCATATAATAATCAAGGCACTTGATACCATTGCGCATATCATTCTTAAAATGACCGGTTACATCATGAACTTTGCCCCGGTGGCCGTGTTTGGTGCAATGACTGCCGTGATAGGTAAGCAGGGTCTTGGAATACTGAGCACTTATGGTAAGTATATTGGTGAGTTCTACTCTGGTTTATTGCTGCTGCTTTGCATTCTTCTGCTTGCCGCGATCTTGTTTATTGGCAGAAAGGTGATTTTACTTTTTAAACATATTAAGGAGCCGGTATTGATCGCTTTTTCAACCAGCAGCAGTGAGGCAGCTTTTCCAAAGCTCATGATAGAACTGGAGCGTTTTGGATGTGGTGAAAAGGTGGTTAGTTTTGTTTTACCACTGGGTTATTCATTCAACCTCGATGGCTCAATGATGTATATGTCTTTTGCCTCGTTATTTATTGCCCAGTCCTATGGAATTCATCTTGATACAGCTACTCAAATCAGTATGCTGCTGGTGCTGATGATAACCAGTAAAGGAATAGCCGGTGTGCCCAGGGCATCGCTGGTAGTGGTTGCAGGAACCCTTGCTACCTTTAAAATACCAGAGGCAGGGCTTGCGCTTATTTTGGGTATCGACCCAATATTGGATATGGGCAGGGCCTCAATGAATGTTATAGGCAATAGCATAGCTACCGCAGTAGTGAGTAAGTGGGAGGGTGAATTGAAGTAATCCACCATAGATACCATTAGCAGAATCCACGGACTAACTGACAGGTACTTATCTTTTGCTGATAGCCCCGCTTATTGATTTACTTACAAGCACAACCAATATAGAGCTGCTTACCACCAATGCTGCCCATACCGGCCAACCCGGGATGGCGGGCAAAACAAGGCCCTGAGATTGCACTAAAGATGAAGTAACTACCTGGGCAATAATAGTAAGGATCATTGAGGCGACAACTGTACCTAATACCATAGGCAGGAATTTGCCAGCCATAAATTTGCTTATGTAGCGAGGGCTGTAACCTATCTGCAGCAGAAGAGTTAATGCATGCTGGGCTCGGGCTATTGTAAGCTCAATAAATAATATGAAAACCAATGTACCAATACCCATGAGCAAAAGGGCAAGTATACCGGTGGCGCTGGTTACCACTTCAACTATTGCACGGATCTTGCTCCAGCGCAGGTTTTGAGAATTGGTAGTATAATCATGGCTTTTCAGGTATTTTCCAAAACGTGTATCAGATGGGTCCTTGGTTTTGAGCAGGACCTGTGATGTGGTAGTGGTTTCTCCGGGCTTACCAAATTTCTGGTTGCCGTAATCTATAAACGATTGGGGTGCCAGCACCGATCCGATTCTATCAGAAAAGCCCACAACATGGGCAATAAAGATCTCTGTTTTATCGTCCTTACCTACCTTAAAGGTAAGGGCAATGTTTTTTACTGATGTTTCGGAAAGCTGGGGGAGATTCTGGCTAGGGGCAAATACATAGTTGTAAATATCCAGAAACTGGGAAGAAACAATGATAGGCAGATCGCGGGTTCCGGGAGTCCATTTCCATTCGGGAGGCATCTTGTCGAGAAAATTATCGGGAACACTTTCCAGCACCATATCGGTGGCGAATGCCAGCCTGCCACCCAATGTAGCATAAATAGGGAAGCGGTTGGAAGTGATCAGACCTACGTCCATGACCTCGGGCGCGGTCTTCAGAGAATCAATTTCTTTTTGAGAAAACAGGGTAGCAGACGGAGTGCCCATATTTTGCTCGGTAACTCTTTTGCCCACGATCATGTAGGTGCTGCCCAGGGAGTCCTTTTGATTACTTCCATATAGCAGTTCGCTGAAGTTCCACCAGATCATAACCGAGAGGAGCAACAGGGTAGTGCCAATGCACAAAGCCGCTAAGGCAGCCCATAAGCGGGAGCTATGCTGAGTACCCAGCAATAGTTTCTTCAGCATACTTTTTTGTGTCTGGTCGCTCACAGCATTAAAGTTTTGGTGTAGGGAAAATAATTATTCTCATCCAGGTCGGCCAGAATTAAACCGGCGCCGTTTTGCTTCACAACCTCGCTGATCAAAGCAATCGCTTTAGCTATATTAACATGATCCAGGTGACTGAAAGGTTCATCCATGAGCAACCAGTCGAAAGGCTGTAGTAAGGATCTTATAATAGCAACGCGTTGTTGCTCGCCGTAGGACATGGTATTGGCAGTGGCATTTTTTTTGTCTTTAAGGCCCAGCCGGTCCAGCCATTCCAGCGCCTGATTTTCGGAAATGGTATTGGTGAGCCGGCGCTTGATATCGATGTTTTCCCAGGCTGTAAGTTCAGGAAACAGCCGCATATCCTGAAAAATGACACTTATGTTGGTTGTGCGGAGATTGGCAAGAACCTCATTACCGGCAGTTACGAGACTGCTTTCATTCCATTTTATATCTCCCTGGTAGTCTTTACGCAGACCATACAGAATGTGTATCAGGGTTGTTTTGCCTGTGCCAGACGGCGCCTGAATGAAAACAAATTCACCTTTATTCAGCGTGAGATTTGATTTCCAGATACCGCTCTGGTAATTGTTTACTTTCTCGCGTAATGGTACCGGTATTATTCCCTGCAAGGTAAGCTGCATAATATAGTTTGGCCTGAATTTAGGATCAAATGTAATAATGAGTAGGCTAATGCAATAATAATGCCGTACTATGAAAAGGTATACCAATATTCATTCAACATGGATGAAATAGGCTGAAATTCGCTGATTTTTAACAAATCAGGTTTCTATTGAGGGGTAATGCTGTTAATCTCAGAGTGAGAAGTTAGCCTTTTTGACAGGTATTTCCCCAGACGCATAAAAGGTTTTTCGTAGGTATGGAAAATGATCCATGAGATAATGATAGTGAAAATATAGGCGGGAAGCATTCCGTGAATTTTCACAGATGGGAAGTAATACTTTACTATGCGGGGGAAAAAATATGCAGTTAAAGGATGTATGAGGTAGAGGCAATAACTGATCTCGCCCAGAGTTCCGAAAAGCCAGTGGAGCGGCAAAGGTAGCCTGCTGTTTATTTTGTAGCATGCAAAACAAATGAGTATACAGATAAGTGTGAATACAACCCGGTTGATACCGGATATTAAAAGCATAGTGTCGCCATTTACGGGGTAGTATATGAACGCAAGGATGCTTATTGCTATAATTAAGTATGATATATATACAGGTACAGACTTGTACCTGTATAGCCATGTTATTATAAAACCTGATAGAAAATAGAATACCTGATTGAGCGGGTTGATGTAAGGCAGCCAATAGTGAGCCGAAAGCGGCTGGGTGCTATCCATGAATACAAAGGTGTACCAGAGATAAATAGAAAACAGCAGCAAGGAAAATGCGATGAACAGTGCTTTAGACCTTTTGATGAGCAGAACGAAAACAGGAAAAAAGAGATAAAAAGCCAGTTCATTGCCAATAGACCATGCACCATAGCAAACTGTATTGCCCCAATGGTAAATACTAAAAAGCCCGGATAAGTTGAGTAAAATGGTTTGCAGCGGGAAATCTTCTTTTTTAATGAGGAGCGTAGCAATGGTCAATAACCAGAGTAAGGGGAAAATACGGGCAATACGTTTAATGCCAAAATCGATAAGGCCGTTTTTGGAGGGGTTGCCTATTGAATCGTAATAAACATGCCCCAGTGTTATGCCGCTCAATACATAAAACAGCACAACCCCGTAAACGCCTATGCGGCCGGAAAAATCGGCAGAAGTGGGAGTTATGCCGCTCCATAATGTGTAGTGGAAAAACATAATTCCTATTGCCGACAATCCACGTAAATAATCAAGAGGTGCTAGTCTGTTCATAATCTGCCCATAGGCGAAATCTCTTTTATAGAAATATTTTAGCTAAACTATAAAATTAATGAGGTAGAATGAAAATCATTTTAAGCAGGTTGTTCCGGAAGGGTAGAGAATCCAGATCTTTTTCGGATTTCCGGAATACCCAAGGATTGGCACTTACCGAAAAATTACCTGCTGATCTTATTATACTTTTGCTTCATCATGAGTCCTTTTGAAGGCTCGCCCAGTAGCGGGTACATTATTGATAATGCTTTTATGGCATGTTCATATGTATTATGGTCTTCTTTACTGAGGGTCTTTTCATAACGAATTAATCCATAGTATACCTGTTCCATCAACGGTATAGTTTTCCCGAATAAAATATCACGTTTGGATTTGAGTTCTTCCCGCTTTCTATTGTCCTCATATGATGAACCGGAGATATTTGCCATTTTCGAATTGATCTGAACAGCCTGATTGTAATATAGTGATCCGAAATTGTAATTATATGTCGCATTGTCCGGCCTGATCTTCAGTAATCTCTGAAATGTGGCTTCTGATTTTGCAATCAATTCTTCAAAGTTTGATGGAGGATCACCGAAAGTGGGTAAGGCCATTTGCAGATAGGTAGTGGCCAGGTTGTATAAAAGGAGGGTATCTTCCGGTGTTTTCTCCAATGCCTCCTCCATTTTTTTTGCTATTTCAGTTGGACTGCCATCGGCTATGATGGTGTTGAGTTCGTAGTTCCGGATGATTTGATTGTCGGGAAAAACTTTTCTGGCTTCATGGATCAAACCCATTGTGGCAGCAGCATTTCCTGATTTACGGCTCACTTCAATAAGGTATTGGTATATAGTTATATTGCTGGTAAGAGGGTTTTTCTTTGCTGCCTGCAGATATGGCAAAGCATCATCGTATTTGCCCAATTGGTAGTAGGAAATTGCCAAAGTCATGGTGGCTTCTGCGGCGGCAGTATCTAATGGAGTCTTATCGGGATAACCATCAAATATGTGGCCATTATCCATATTGTAAATTTCCAGGGTCTTTTTCATCTTATCAATAGCCCTGTAGTAATTCTGGTTATTGTAATTACCTGCACCTTCATTGTATGCGGTAAGTGCAGCCACCAGAAGTTCATACTGTTTATAAATGGTACTGTCTACATAGCTGGTATCACCGTCCCACTGGTCGGAATAGGAGGTGTCAAAATTATAGTTTGAATCTAAACCGAATAATTTATTCACGTAGGTATAGTAATTGTAGTTGTTGGTATCATTATAAATTGTGAGCTTTTTGCCGATAGTGTCTATTTCGAATTTACCCATGATCTTTAATAGCTCGTTTCCAATATTCAAGGGCGGAGCATTCAAATCATGATTAACAAGAGCATGTATGCCAGTCAACTTAATTCCACCAAACTCCATTTTCGTTATAGAAACAAGAGCATATTGTGTTTTCACTCTTTGCCTGTTTGCCAAAGTATCAATTACTAAATCAGTACTCGCCGAATCTGCATCAGCAAGGTCATTATTCTGGATTATTCCATCAGTGATCAATTTTAATGCATATTCTTCAGATATCTCAAAGAAGCTATGGACAGCATTCAAATTTGCGTAAACCAGATGCCCATTTATTTTGCAGGGAACAGTATAGGTTTTACCTTGTTTTTTAAGGGGGATTACCGTTTGTCCGATAGCCAATAGGGAACAAAAAGTAATCAACAGGAGGAGGTTAAGAATTTTTGTAAGCTTTGGCATCGGCTCAATTGTATGATAAAGTTAAGGAGCGAGGGATAGATTGCAAAAAATCGTGCGGCATTTGTGGGTTTATCCGGAGATGACAAAAGGCTGTTTTCGGGCAGTAAAATAGCTCCACAAACTTTAGCGTACCTTTGCGGCTTATGGCAATGATGACTTTTGATGAACTGAACCTTAGCAAGCCACTGTTAAATGCACTTGACGACCTGGGGCTTAAATATCCGACTACTATTCAGCGAAAGATATTTTCGGTAATCATGTCGGGAAGGGATGTATGCGGTATAGCCCAGACGGGTACAGGTAAGACCTATGCCTATTTGTTGCCATGCCTCAGGCTCTGGAAATATTCGAAGGACAGGATGCCCCAGATATTGATACTGGTTCCTACAAGGGAACTGGTAATACAGGTGGTAGAGGAAGTGAAAAAGCTATCGGCATATATGACACTGGAAGTGGTGGGGGTATATGGCGGGGTGAATATGAAGCCGCAGGCGCTGGCCGTAGAAAACGGGTGCGATGTGGTAGTGGCTACACCGGGCAGGTTGCTTGACCTGGCGCTTGATGGTTCATTAAGAATGAAGAGCATTAAAAGGCTGGTAATAGATGAGGTGGATGAAATGCTGAATCTGGGTTTCAGGACGCAGTTGAGCAGGATACTGGATATACTGCCCCCCAAGAGGCAAAATCTGATGTTCTCGGCAACCATCATTGATGAGGTGGAGTCGCTGATGGAAACCTATTTTACCAGCCCCGAAATGGTAGAGGCTGCGCCTACGGGTACGCCACTCGAAAATATTGAGCAGATAAAATATGAGGTTCCTAACTTTTATACCAAGGTAAATCTGCTGGAGCAGATGCTGAATACCAATGCCGAGATGAGCAAAGTGCTGGTATTTGTGGCCACCAAATCGCTGGCCGATCAGCTTTATGATGAGCTGCAGCCAAAATTTCCGGAGCAGGTAGGGGTTATTCACTCCAACAAATCGCAGAACCACAGGTTTAATACGGTAAACCAGTTTCAGGCGGGTAATTACCGGTTTATCATTGCAACGGATATTATAGCCAGGGGACTGGATATTTCGGAGGTGTCGCATGTTATCAATTTTGATACACCTGAGGTGCCGGAAGCTTATATACACCGTATTGGCCGTACAGGGCGTGCCGACAAAAAAGGTATCTCCATTACTTATGTGACTCCACGGGAGACAGAAAACATGGATCGTATTGAGGCATTGATGAATTACAAAGTGCCATTGGCCCCATTGCCTGATGGGCTGCTGATATCGAGTGTGCTTACAGACGATGAGCTACCCAAGGTGAAGATGAAGGATGTGCTGATAAGACTGCCCCGCAGAGATGAAACAGGACCTGCATTTCATGAGAAAAAAGCTAAAAACAAGAAGGTAAACATTAAGATAAGACATACCGATAAAATGATGGCCAAGTATGGCAAGCCCAAGACCAGGGGGCAGAAGAAAAAGTAAGCTGCCGGTACTATAGCATTATCTCTTTTACAAGTAGTAATTCCTGATGCATTTTGTATATAGGTGGTAAACTGAACAGTGATGGGTGGAGCGGATGTATTGAGTTTGCAAAGAGAAAAACTTTTAACTCAAGCAGGTTTTGGCAAATTAGTTTTTCTGAAATTAAGCATGAAAAGCAAACCAAACAACAAGGGCATAATACGGCCTTTCCTCAATTAGGTAATGCTTCGCCTTATGTATTTGGGAAGATCAATAATTTGTATACCCTACAGGTAGGTATTGGCAAAGAAAAGCTACTATTACCTGCTGTAATGGATGGTAATCTATCAGTAAGCTTACGATACTCTGGCGGGCTTAGCCTGGCGCTGCTTAAGCCCTACTACCTTAAACTGATTTACGAGGATATTAACAACCCTAATGCTGCACAATTAGAGCAGCAAAAATATAACCAGGCCGATAGTATTAAGTTTCTAAACCCAAGCTCGATCCTTGGGGCTGCGCCTTGGAGTAAGGGCTTGGCTGAAACAGAATTAGTGCCGGGGGCTTATTTTGAAATCGCATTGGCAATAATACCTGGAAAAAGCAAATACTTTACTCAGAAAGTTACCTTGGGTATTAATGGGGCTTATTATGCCAAACCATTACCAATTATGGTTGACCAAAAAGCAATGCCTTGGCAGGTTAGTTTATTTGCAGGATTGTTGATTGGAAAAAGGAAGGAAAAAAAAAGTAACTTTACGATGGAAATTATTTAATAACTATTATGAAATTTAAACTTCTCTTTACATTTATGCTTGTGTTCTCATATATTTCTCGAGGACAGACTTATATTGAGCTTGTTAATCAGGGAAATAGATTTACCGAAGAAAAAAAATATTCAGAGGCGATTAATAAATATGAACAAGCTATATTGGTAGATTCTACAAAACCGGATGCTTTTTATAAAATAGGCTTTATTTATTCAGTGATTTGTTATGAGAAAAATAAATTATGTGTTGAATCAATAAGATGTTTTAAAAAAGTAAATTCAATAGAGCCAAATTATAAGAAAACAGATTTTAATCTGGGAGTTTGCTACTTAGCAATTGAAAAATATGATGAAGCAATTTTATATTTCACAAATAGCATTTTAGTTAACAAATGTACCGGTGAAGCTTTATTTAATAGAGGTTTTGCCTATTATTCATTAGGAAAACTGGAAAAAGCATGTACGGATTTTAAAAATGCGATACTAGCAGGTAATAAAAATGCACAAAAGTACTTGAAAGACTGTAAATAATAATTTTATTTGTGATAATTTATACTTCAAGCGGCATAGTTTAGAGCATTTGTGGTATCAAAGAATTGGAACTTTAGGGTAAGCAGACTTTTCAAAACGTCTTTATATGTTTGATTTATAGTTTCCTGAAAGAAGGTGATTATCGCTTGATGGAATTTTGCTGGGCTGTCGTAATATTTTCCATAAAGGATTTTCTTTTTTGTGAACTTCCACAGACGTTCTATAACATTAAGGTTTGGGGAGTATGGAGGTAAAAACAACAATGTTATATACCCAATGCTTCGGCAGTTTCCTTTACCAAAATGCAATGTTGGTATCTGGCGTTATCCATTACTATAAAAATTGGCAAGTCGGCATATTTACTTTTGAGTTCATGCAAAAAACTGACAATAGTATCGGCTTAATGTAAGTTGTATTTATCAATGTCGTCACTTCTTTGGAAACTGCATGCACTGCCCCCAATACATTGATACGGTTGCGCCCGGCTCCAGATTGTATAAACATACGTACAATGCTCCATATAGAACAAATGAAGGCCCCAAGAATAAAATGCGCTGCATCTGAATAAAATAAATGGCATTCACCCTTTAAAGCTGCTTCTATAACAGGTTCCATCGTTTCCGCCATCCATTTTTTTTGCTTTTCCTGATCAGCTTTTACAGGTATATGACCCATTTTCCTGTAACGGAAACCTTGTCTTTTCATAAATTTTATTACCTGCGTTACGCCTCGCTTAATACCAGTCAATTCTTCAATTCGGCAGACCGCCTCTGCGGAGTTAATAGGTGGGGCTGTTTTAAAAAAGTCGAGAATAGATACAGTGTGTTGCTGCAATTCGCTGGTGTTGGTGCCATACCCCAATTTGCAAAGCCCTTCAAAACCATCTGATTCATAAATATCCAGCCAATTGGAAATTGAATTACGAGATGCATCTACAATATGACCAATCTCTTTATTAGACTTGGTAAGCGTAGCTTTCAAATACACCGCATGTAGCCTTTTCTGAATTACAGGATCAGGATAATGATACCTTTCGTAATTTAGCATGTCAGTCTCACTGGTACTGAGATTGATGGTACGCATCTTATAGAAGTTTTATAAATATGCCTACCTTTTTTCAATTAGGAACGTTGACGAAATAAGTTCCACCATATTGCGAAGTTATATTTCTTTTATTAACTGCCATAGCTTTAGCGAAGGCATGTTTTATGAGGCATGCCCGCAAGGGCACGAGCGCAGCTCTATCTGCGAATAATGAATTA
>CAIUZK010000200.1 GCA_903903635.1 uncultured Bacteroidota bacterium | reverse complement strand
CTTAACTATTAATTATTATAAAATTTAGCGTGTGCTGTCTACAAATATCCAAACAAATTTTGTATTGATGTGTATATTAACTACTTTTGTAAAACAAAACAATCCCCGCTCATTACTTGCGTCTAATGAGAAACCACTTATGAAATGGCTAATGAGAGAGGTTCAGAGTGTATATATTTGCACCCTTTTTGTTTTGAATCTAACTAACTTTTATACCGCTTGTTCCACCAAGCGGTTTTTTATGCATAGGCAAACCTGTTTTTATTTTCGACATTTTTTGAAATTTTCAGTTTAGCCCTGAATTCATATTCAGACTTAATTTTCACAGTCTTTTCATCGTCTGATATATGCACCCAGTCAATTAGAAAATATAAATTCCCTTTGTAGCTATCGTACTTTTTGCTGAACAGCCTCCCTTTATTGCAAAGTCTGTTTAATATGGTCGATAACTTAAGGATGTTACTGCGTCTGCTAACAGGATTACTTAATTCAAATGAGTTCGAAGGAAAAATGCTCTGAATTATCTCATCTGTACTTAGTGGCTCATTGTATAAATTTAATGCACCAAAGGTTTTCTGAATCCAAAGTTCGCTGTAAGTATTAATACCGGTTAATTGGTTGTTTATTTCACGCAGCCGAATCTGGAACTCGAATATCTTCTTTTCGAGTTCTTTTTTTTCATTTTCTAAATCCTCTAGTGGTATGTTAAACATCGTTCAATTAATTACAAATCAAATGTAGCAAACAAAAATGCAAACAAGTTTAAAAGAAACTCACAATCGGTGGATAACTCATGAAAATAAGGCGGATAAATAAACTTGTGTTTTATTTTAATGTAACTTATGAAATTAATCCACTTTTTATCCACAAAATTGAGTATGGTATTGCATCTTCGTTGAATTTGCGTTATAAATCGGCGTTCAATAATGATATAATATTAAACCAGAAAACACAAGTGTGCGAAATACTTCGTCAATAGGCGTGCGGTTGGGTGCGCCACACGATTATTCGTAATTTAACATTATTGCGAAAGTAGAAAAGAAAGTTAGAACCCAATCGAATGAAAATCACTTAGGCATTAAAGGTGCGTTCCTAGATGTGTTCCAGGTGGTTAAGAAGAATAAGGAGCTCATCACGAAAGAAAGGAAGTTCGCAGCCGATGACATAACTGAATTATCTAACAATATTAATAATGCCTTGAAAAAAGAGGGCGTTAATGCAATGAGTGAATTACCTATCATTGAACATAATATGGATTTATAGAAGATAAATAACATCGGCACAAAGTCAATTGGCGAAATCGAAAAATATCT
Source organism: uncultured Bacteroidota bacterium (assembly GCA_903903635.1). Classification (GTDB taxonomy): domain Bacteria; phylum Bacteroidota; class Bacteroidia; order Chitinophagales; family Chitinophagaceae; genus Nemorincola. The sequence continues at coordinate 4,125 of CAIUZK010000200.1, read as the reverse complement.
TGAGCTCTATGGCTTTAGAATTCACGACAAGTATTCCTTATAATTCCCTATATGTAGCGGTTTTCAAGTATTTTATTTACGGTAGTGTCTTATTATATACAAGCCCCGATGTTTTTGAATTTGCCGGAGCCGTACAATATATAAATTCCCCCTACCCTAACTCAAACACAGTTATCTCGGGCAGTATACCCAGCCTGCCGGGATAGCCAAGGAAACCAAAGCCCCTGTTCACATAAAGGTTCTGTTCGCCAACTGTGTACAGTCCTGCCCACTCTTTGTACATGTATTGTACAGGGCTCCACCTGAAGTACTTACTATCTACCCCAAACTGCATGCCATGGGTATGGCCGCTAAGCGTGAGCTGCACATCCTTATACTCCGGAAGAACCTGTGCGTGCCAGTGTGAGGGGTCGTGCGACAACAATATTTTGAATGGAATATTTTTTTCTTTCAGTCCGCTGAATGCCTTGCGCATATCGCCATATTTGGGGAAGTTGGCTTTGGCACTCCAGTTTTCTATACCCAACAAGGCAATCTTATCATTACCCCGCTCAAGTACAATATGCTCATTCATCAGCAACCGCCATCCCATAGATGCATGAATGCCTTTCAGTTTTTCGAGATTGGCTACTTTGGCCTGTGGTGTAGGCCATTGCACATAGTCTCCATAATCGTGATTACCCAGCGTGGAATAAACGCCCAGCGGCGCTTTAAGTCGGGAAAATATCTGCTGGTATTTTTCGTCTACTTCATCAGCATGGTTATTAACCAGGTCGCCGGTGAAGAAGATAAGATCCGGCTTCTGGTCCATGATCCTGTCTATGCCGTGAGCCACTGAAATATGGCTGTCGAAACTACCCGTATGTATATCGGACACCTGAACGATCTTCAGGCCCCTGAACGCTTCGGGCAATGATGCGAAATTCAGTTTTATCTTTCTTACCCTGTAGTTGTACCTGTTGCGAACGCCCCATGTGAAGCCCATCAATGATAAGCCGCCCAGTACCAATGCAGTCCTCTTCAGGAAAAGAGACCGGTCGATAGCGCCCGATGCAGGACCGGCAGCACTTGAATTATTATAGGCCAGCATAGTTATCAGCCATGTTGCCAACCTGCGGATATCATCTACCAGCATTACCAGCAACACCAGTATCTTGCCAACCACGAAACCAAGCACGAAGGCAATGTATACATTGCGCAGCAGATGAGGCAAAGCGGCCCAATTGATCTGCCGGAACAAAATAAAGCCCAGCCAACTGATAACAGTAAGCCCGAGGTACAGAGAGATGATACCTGTTCGCCATGCAGTACCCATATTCCTGACCGCAGAACGAACTACAATAAAACTGTAATACTCGGCAATGCCTATAATACTAAGAATAATAACCAGTCTAATCCACATAAGTTTATCAAAGTGTAATGTAAAGATACAGCCGCAAAGGCAGCCCTATTTTCGAGGAACTAAAATTTCAGGAATTCTTCAATCTGCCGGCTTATTAATTCATCCGTTACCTGTTTTATTACCTCGCCCTGCTTACTTATTTCTTCATTAATGCGGGAGAGAATGAGTTTATTGTAATGAACATTAACCCGCATATAGTTCATAATGGCCGTCATATGCTCCAACCCTCTTAAGTTGCCCGCCCTGCCGTCGGAAATCCCGACCAGGAGCGCCTTTTTGTACCACCAGCATTTTTTCACATCGCTGTTGTCAATCATAACTTTAAGAATACCCGGGAAACTCGCATTGTACTCGGGCATAATAAACACAAACTTATGGGCCGGTAGCAGATATTGTTTTTCAATAGCCAGCATTGAGGCACCCCGCTCCCAAACCTGTTTATTCTCCAGCGATAATAATTGAACTTCTTCGGAAGTTTGAGCGGCAAATTTAGTTTTATACACATTGGCGGTGCGCAATGTCATACTGTCTTCCCGGTTGGTACCCGCAATAATGGTAATCATACCTGCTCCAATTAATAGAGTCAAAGGTGAGTACAATTTCCGAAATAATGCGTTTCTGTTTATTCTTTTTAAGCAGTTTCTCTATAAGTATATAGTTATTAAGTATCAACAACTTTACCCAGGTTCATTAAACACCGGATGCGCCACTAATAAGCGGCGCATCCGAATAAAAATATAAATCCTGTTCTTTAAACAAACATTATGCGGCTATTTTTCAACAGGGTACTTTTCATTAGCGTTTTCAACAACATAAACGTCTTCGCCGTCATGTTTCATCCTGTAGTTTTCCCTCGCATACTGCTCCTGTTTTGCAGGATTAGTGAGCATATCTGTTTTTTCAGCGTTCATCCGGTTGATCTCGTTGTTGAGATAGGCGATATTATCTTTTACCCCATCCAGTTCTTTTTGCCTTTGCTGAAGCGACATATAATCATTCTGGTCGAAATAGATCGTCCAGGTCAAAAAACCTACGATGGTCAGCAGGTATTTATTGGTTATAACTTTCCAGATTTTCTTCATTCCAAAGGCAATTTTCAGGTTTCCAAACAGGAATCTAAAATTAGAAAAACAAATGCAGCACCCAAAAATGAGTTATCAACTTATGCACACCGATTACTTACCAAAACGAAGCGCCTTACCCGGATAGTAAGCATTTCCCTTCAATTCGCTTTCGATCCTGAGCAACTGGTTATACTTTGCTATACGGTCGCTACGGCTTGCAGATCCTGTTTTTATCTGGCCGCAATTAAGCGCAACAGCAAGGTCGGCAATGGTGGCATCTTCGGTTTCACCGCTGCGATGGCTCATAATAGTATTGTACTTATTATGCTGAGCCATTGTAACCGCATCAATTGTTTCGCTAAGCGTACCGATCTGGTTCACTTTAACGAGTAACGCGTTGGCAATATTTTCTTTTATTCCTCTTTCCAGGCGGGTTACATTGGTTACGAATAAATCATCACCTACAATCTGCACTTTATCTCCCAATGCTTCGGTCAGTTTTTTCCATCCTTTCCAGTCATCTTCAGCCATACCATCTTCAATGCTTACAATAGGATATTTCTTGCACCATTTAACCCAATATTCCACCAGTTCATCGCTCGACATTTTTCTTCCGTCGCTCTTATGGAAGTGATATTTTTTATCCTTCTCATTGTACAATTCGCTGTTAGCCGCATCCATAGCAATACTTACCTGCAGACCAGGCTTGTAACCTGCTTTTTCGATAGCCTTCAGCACTGTTTCAATGGCTTCTTCATTACTTTGAATATTGGGAGCAAAGCCACCTTCATCGCCCACGTTTGTGCTGTAGCCTTTTTCTTTTAATACGGTTTTGAGGGAATGAAATATTTCAACACCCCATCTCAATCCCTCACTAAAGCTTGATGCCCCAATCGGCATAACCATAAATTCCTGGAAATCGATTTTATTATCAGCATGCGCGCCACCGTTGAGGATATTCATCATAGGCACAGGCAATGTGTGCGCGTTTGCGCCTCCTATGTAACGATAAAGCGGCAAGCCAACTGTTTGCGCCGCTGCTTTTGCCGCAGCAAGACTTACTGCCAGCAAGGCATTAGCGCCGAGCTTACTCTTGTTGGGGGTGCCATCAATTTCAAGCATCATTTTATCAAGACCTTGCTGGTCGGTAACGTCCCAGCCATACAATTCTTCGGCCAGGATATCATTTATGTTACTTACTGCTTTCAGTACACCTTTACCCATGTACTTCTTCTTATCACCGTCTCTTAATTCAACCGCTTCGTGTTTACCTGTGCTGGCGCCACTAGGCACTGCAGCACGGCCCATCTCACCTTCGCTGGTGTGAACGTCCACTTCAACTGTTGGATTACCACGGCTATCCAATATCTGTCTTGCAACTATATCTGTTATAAAACTCATGAGTATGATTATTTAATTGGGTGCAAAATTAAACTTTAATCCGCTAATAATTAAATGTGGTTCAATTACAGTTGAAATATTTGCCTGCAGCCTGCAAAATCACCTTAGGAACGAAGAAAATAAGTTCCTTACCTACCGCATTATACTTTTAACGGGATAAAATGGTGCATTTTTGATATGTAAAAAAAGATACGCATCTTTATAAAACCTTTATAAGATGCGTATCATCAATCTCAGTACTAGTGAGACTGACAGGCT
>CAIUZK010000199.1 GCA_903903635.1 uncultured Bacteroidota bacterium | reverse complement strand
TTTTGATTTGGTCTAAAGAAAAAAATGAAAGCAAAACAACTTTGAATTGGAAGTTTACAAGGCAGGATGCAGATAAAAAGCTATCTAAACACTATGTTGCATAATTAATTTGCCACAACACTAGCTAAAATGAAAATAGGCACTACGAAGAGTGCCTATTTTACTGTGTAGCGAGGAGGAGACTTGAACTCCCGACCTCAGGGTTATGAATCCTGTGCTCTAACCACCTGAGCTACCTCGCCATGGTTATTCCGAAATCGAGTTTTATCTCTTCAATTTTTCGGACTGCAAAGGTAGGAAAATAGTGTGAATATTATTGCGGTAATGGAAAAAATATCTGCATGAAAATCGGTTTAATATTTCAGGGCAACAATAAGCCGGTATCTCAGTATATTTATAGGCCAGATAGCGCTATCCATTTATGCCGCATAAAAGAAGGATGAATACCAATACAATAACCACCCATAACAGGGTTAGCGTAATAAGGGGCGGGGCTGATTATTTCCGTAATATTAATACCATAGCCGATAGCGCAGTATATACGCTGCACCTGCAAACCTACATTTTTGATGCCGATGAGACAGGGCAGAGGGTGGCCGATGCGCTTATCAGGGCTGCAAGGAGAAATGTGGTTGTTTATCTGATGGTGGATGGGTATGCTTCCCAGCGGTTACCAAAGACGTTTACCAACATGCTTAAGGAAGAGGGAGTGCATTTTGCTTATTTTAATCCCGTATTTAAGGGCAATTTCTTTTATATGGGTCGTCGGTTGCACCATAAAATCATTGTGGCCGATGGAGCAAGGGGAATGGTAGCCGGCATAAATGTAAGCAACCGCTATAATGACATAGGTGATACCAGGGCATGGCTGGACTGGGCCGTGAATATAGATGGGGAGGCGGCGACTATACTGCAGGAGGTGTGTATCAAAACCTGGAACCAGTCTGTATTCAGGAAAAAATATGTAAGGCCGATTGCGTATAAGGCAGCAGAACTACCAGAGAATATTTGTAAGGTAGCCATCTGCCGGAATGATTGGGTATACAGGAAAACCGAGATAACGGGCAATTATAAAAGACTATTCGGCGAAGCAAAATTATCTGTCATAATAATGACAAGCTATTTCTGGCCACCTAACAGGCTGCGTAAACTAATGGCTTATACGGCGGCTAAAGGGGTAAATATTAAACTGATCCTGACTGAAAAAGCCGATGTGCCTCTGTCAAAATATACCGAACGCTACATGTACAACTGGCTGCTGCGCAATAAAATTGAGATTTATGAGTACCAATCGAATGTGCTGCATGGTAAAATTGCTGTGTGTGATGATGAATGGGTAACTGCCGGATCGTATAACATGAATAATATAAGCGCTTTTGCGAGTTTGGAACTTAATGCGGTGATCAGTGATAAAGCGGTTGCTGAAGACGTGACGATTAAACTTAACCAGATAATGAAGGAAGACTGCAGGAAGATAGACCCGCAGAAGTATTTAACCGGCACATATGCTGTAATGAAGTTGCTTTATTATCTTTCTTACCGCATAACGCACTTGCTTTTCCTGCTGTTCACCTTCAATACAAAGCAAAAAAGGCGGCACAGTTAAATACCCCTTGCGCTGGCAGCTTCACCATCACACTACCACAGTTGCCCGACGCCTGTATAGCCCAGGTCGTCACCGATAGCGCTGTTTACCGGCAGAAGATAGTAGTGCAGTAGGGATAGGGAAAAGTCTTTTACTTTTCTACAGAATCAGGATTTCAGCTTGCTTAATGAATCGGCAATATATTTATCCGAAATCTGTTTAGATAAATTTGTCGCCCAATTGATCACCATTTGCTTTTCCCTGTCGGTCAATGCTGCATCCTTATGTATCCAGGTATAGCTATCCAGGGGCATGCCGCCTTCCTCTACTTCTTTGGCCAGTTTTTTTAGTTTCTTTGCCTGTTTGGGCAAAGTGCGCCTGCCAAATTCGGAAAAATTGATCTCCCTTTTACCTTCCTGTATGTGGTCGTTCAGCCACCAGGCTACAGGCTGGATATTGTTGTACCATGGGTAACGGGTATTGTTACTGTGGCAGTCGTAGCATGCTTTTTTAAGCACCTCGTTCACACTATCCGGTATCGGGTACATCAGGTTCATATCCAGCGAACTGACTGTAGTATTAATGTTTTTCTCCGGATGGATGAACTGTATCACAACCAATATCACCAACAATCCGATCAATGTCTTTTTAACGATCCTCTTTATTTTATCTTTTGTCATTGTACTTATGTTATACTATTTGAATGAAATCCCGGCTGCTTTACAGCAAAACCCAAAGCAGTCAAAGGCTTGTTTTACTATTATTTACTTGGCATCCAGGATCATCGGGGTATTTCCCCTGCCCATGATGATCATTTTAGCATTGGCAGATGCAGCAAGTTCTTTCATTGTTTTAATCTGTTCGTATTGTAATTGCTTATCAGTCAGGCTTTCGCTTATTATTCTCTGGTAGTCAGCAATACCCTGAGCCTCCACTCTTTTACGATCGGCTTCCTGCCTTTCCTTCTGCAGCACAAACTGCATTTTCTGGGCTTCCTGCTCTGCATTAATTTTAGATTCTATGGCATTCTTAACCGATGTAGGGAGCGCTATATTTCTGATCAGCAGGTTTTCCAGCAGCAATCCGCGCTTTTTGAATTCATCCTCAATGCTCTTATAAATTCTGGCCTGGAATTCATCTCTTTTGGTTGAATACAAGGATACAGCATCGTAATAAACAGCATTATCCCGGATCTTGGTACGCGATATAGGGCGTACAATCTTATCCTTGTAATCCAGTCCTGTTTCTTTAAACAGGTTGGGTGCATTTTCGGGTACTACCCGGAAAAGAACAGTAAGATCTATAGTTACCTCCAGCCCATCGGCACTCAACACCCTTATGGCATCATCGCCAACTTTGTCGCCCTCATTATGCACGCCACTCATGGTATAATTCTGAGTCCGTGTTTCTATACTCTCCACATCAACCAGTGGATTAATAATATGCAAGCCACTATAAAGAATTTCCGATTGCACATGACCATAAAGTTTCTGTACACCTACCCGTCCGGCATCTATCTGGACAATTGATGCATATAATACACCAATCAGAATCAGGATAATGCCTATGCCCATTGCAGGCTTGCCGAAAATACTGATTTTGTCATTGATCTTTGATATTAACCGACCAGCGATTAAGATGATAACTCCGATTATAGCAAATCCCATAAATATTCAATTTGAAATGCAAAAGTAGACGTATTCTTCCATTTTAATTTCTTTGTTTTTTCAACTAAAGTTAACTTTGTGACGTTGATTAAATAAAGTACACCATCTTACTCGTTCTTTTTCCTTTCTACTTCGTTGTAAAAGTCTTTAAATAGCACACTATTCGCAGATTTTACGCCTCGTATAAAAGAAATATAACTTCGCAATTTGGCGTACTTTATTTAATCAACGTCACTTTAATTTATTTTGTGAATATTTTTGTCTCTGAACCCTTAATTTCATACTTGATGCGGAAAATATTTAGACTACTTTTTTTCATTCTACTATTCCTGGCCGGACTGAAGCCGGTATCGCTGCATGCCCAGGTAAATGAGGATTCTGTTGCCAACCAGAAAATTTTTGATTCATTGGTTTCCGGGGCCAATAATGGGGTAGTACTTACACAGCTTGAGCTGGCTAAAGTATACTACAACGGTAAGGATTCTGCCAATGCCTTTAAATGGTTCACAAAAGCGGCCGAAGCAGGTAATGATATTGCCCAGAACAATCTGGGAATGCTGTATGAAATAGGTATTGGTACTAAAAAAAATCTTAAACTGGCTATTTCATGGTTAACCAGTAGTGCGGAACAGGGAAATAGTTCGGCGCAGCTCAGGCTGGCCAACCTTTATGAATATGAATTGGGTGCCAGACCGGCTTATACTGAAGCGTTGAAATGGTATAAAAAAGCTGCTGAACAGGGTGATATGGCTGCACAAATGGCTGCGGGCAGATTTTACGAAAACGGTTTAGGTTTGAATATTGAACCTGAACTGGCTTATAAGTGGTATAGAAAGGCCGCCGACCAGAATAGTGGTTTTTCACAAGGTAAGATGGGCTGGTTTTATGAACATGGATTCGGTGTTGATCCGGATAGCGCATTGGCCATTAAGTGGTATCGCAGGGCCGCTCTGAACAATGATATTGCAGCACAAAGCAACCTTGGACGGATGTACTACTTTGGTATTGGTGGTTTAAAGGTCAATTATAAGGAAGCTGTAAAATGGTTTGAAAAATCAGGAGAAGCAGGCAATCCATTGGCTCAGTACATTCTTGCCCAAATTTATGAAGTAGGTGTGGATAGTGTGCAGCAGAACCTGCCGGAGGCATTCCATATGTATGGTCATGCAGCATCAAACGGGCATGTGAGTTCTCTATATAAAATGGGCACTTTTTATGAAGAGGGTAAGGGTGGCGCGCCTAAAAGCGACAGTACCGCAGCCGTTTGGTATAGCAAGGCCCAGGTAAAGGGCAACCTTAAAGCTTCGGGGAAACTGGGTATGATGTATTGGGAAGGCAGGGGCGTAAAGCAGGATAAAAGCCTGGCTAAAATGTATTTGTTGCAGGCAGTTAACGGCGGATTGGACGAATATAAAAAATACATGGAAAGCAAGAATATAAAGTAGACTATTATTGAGACCTTACTGATTTATTAAATAAACAACTGAATTAATGGCGAAAAATACCCCGGTTACCACTTCTGAAATACTTATTACGGCCATAGCTATAGTGGTGCAATTGGGTATAATAGTTTACTTCGTAAGGCGCAACAGGATTCACAGGAAAGAGCTTGCAGCAAAAACAACAACCGAAACAGGCGATACCTATGAGAGCCTGCGCAATCTCGCTATTCACATTACCGGGGGGCAATTGAAACTTAGTATCCCGGATAGCACTACACTGGTTTATGGTGTACTGCTCGACTGGAACCTGAATGAATCGGTAATGACCCTGGCTGCCTATATTACCGGGGCCGCCAGTCTTTACCTGAGTACAGGCGAAGGAATAAACGGCGGTGGTAAAGACCCAAGAGTGGGAGAGGCCGCGGTGGCATTTGTAGTGGCCGCCCAGGATTATATAGCCAGGGCTATGCCGGTAGTTACTACCGATCTGCCACCTTCGGGGTGCATTCGTTTTTACCTGCTCACCAATAAGGGCTTGTATGCAGCGCAGGAGCAGATGGTTCATTTTGAAGATACCACGTCACCCTGGTTGCCGCTTTTTGAATTGGGCAGCGAGGTGATGAGCCAGATAAGAGTCATTCAGGCAGGCGCTGTGCCTCAATAATTGTTTCGTATTTAAATCAACAGATAAATGGTTTGTATTGCTGCTATTGAAGACCTGCCGGAAATTGCAGGTATATACAACCAGGCCATAGAAGCCCGCTTTCAAACCTGCTTTACAGAACCGGTTTCGGTAAAGGACAAACTGCAATGGTTTTATGACCATGAGGAAACAAAATTCCCTTTGTTGGTTTATAAAAATGATGGCAGGGTGGGTGGCTGGTTGAGTGTTAGTCCTTACCGGCAGGGAAGGAATGCACTTCGTTACGCGGTTGAAATATCCTATTTTATTGATAATGCGCATCTGCGGCAGGGTATAGGGTCCCAATTATTGGCGCGGGCATTGGTTATCTGCAGGCAACTGGGCTATAAAACAGCGCTTGCTGTGCTCATCGACAGTAATACGGCCAGTATCAAACTGCTGGAAAAGTACGGATTTAAGGAGTGGGGGCATTTACCTGCTATCGCTGATTTTGATGGCAGGGAATGCGGTCAATATTACTATGGCCTGAAACTCTGATTTATTATTCACAAGGTATATACACCATATCGCCTATTCTGTGGTAGTAAAACTTAACCCGGCTGTACCGGCCATCTTCAATCAGTTTTTGTCTGAAGGTGCAGTCGGCCATAGCGCATTTGCCGCTGTTCATTACCGCATAGAGTTCTATATGTATTTCACGGGCCACAAGGCATCCGTCATGATCGCGAATCTCTTCCCAGTTGTCTGATATGATCTTTGCCTGCCAGAATTCTTCGGGCCATGCATAATAATGAGCCCTTTTATTGGCAAGTCTTACGGCCTCCCGTTCAATTTCAGCATCCTTCATGCCTGCCTTAATTTTGCTGAATCTCGCCTGGTTTTGTGCCCATGATGGGGCAGCCAGACAAAAAAGAAAAAGCATAACCAATGGCAGATATCTGTTCATGAACTGTTTTTTCCAAAGATATATAAAGTTGGATAGGGCGAAAATATAAAGTGGCATTATATTTGTGGTAATCTTATAAATTATTGACTGTGAAACCAAATTCTCTACATTTTACAGCACTTGCTTTTTTGCTCATTTCGGGCATTTTGGTGTCGGGATGCAGGAAAACCACCATCCATATTTACAATTTTTCGCTTACCGGTGATACACTTACCGGCCATGCAATTCAGTTTGTACCGGATAAAAGTATAGCTGGGAACTCATCATTTTTTTGGGATTTCGGAGACGGTTCCACCTCTACTTTGCCATCACCTACTCATACCTACCAAAAGTATGGCAGTTTTTTTGTGAGTTTAATGATCAATAACGACACTGTTCATACGATTGAAAATTATATTACAATTTACAAAGATCCTGTTTATACATCCCAACTGGCAGGTACTTGGACATTCCATTATTATTATACTAATGCCAGCCCAAAGCCTCCGTACCATACCCGATACTTTATTGGTGATATTGCCCTCAAAATTACATATATAAATATGGTCACCATTTTGATTGGGTCAGATACTTTTACCTACTTTAATCCTAATAGCCCGTCTTCAACTATTATGTTTTCACATAACTTTGGATCAACTCTCAATTATGGCGTATTTAGTTATGATACCATGGTGCACAATATGTATTATTATCATACCTGGCATGTTAGCGCTGGTTCTGGGGAAGCCAAAGATGAATACTACTATCCTTAGCAAGTTTTATCAGTACATGAATTTTAAAGCTTAATTTTGATTACATTTTTAAAGTAATGGGCAGATTAATTGTGTTGGTGTTTTTTGTGGTTTTGGCCGGTAGGGCAGTGGGGCAGGATGCCGCTCCATGGAGGTATTATGCCACCGATATTGTTTATGATGCAGAAGCAATACCCAATGTGAGTTTTGAGCAGTTTTTCATGATGAAGAATAAGCTGAAGAGCTGGAAGATCGGGGCTTATTACCAGATGCACAACAGCAACCAGTTTGGTATGGCTACTTCGCATGGCGACAGGGTAAGTATCGGGGTATATCAGGGGCCGGGTTTGCGGTTTAGCTATTTAAGTTACAGGCCGCAACATCATAAGAACAGGATCAACTATTTCAATTATGGCATGGGCGTTAAGTACCTGTGGTATGACAGCATACAAGTGAATACCGGCAGGCATACCACCGACCAGGCATACAGAATTCAGTCGGAAAAATGCCTTGCAGTGATACCGCAGATTGCCTATGGCTCCAAGCATATGCGGAAACAGTTTTGCGCTGATTTTTACATAGGGTTGCAGTTCCCGGTAAAATTCAGGGATAAAACTGTTTATTTCGACCAGTCAAGTTATAATGTAGTTAACCCAAATGTGCCTTATCATCGCAACCAGGTAACGGTAGCGCCTGCATTACTGGCGGGTATCAACCTGGGGCTGATAAAATACAACAGCAAACAAAAGAAACCAACCAGCTAAAGTATCTGCAATAACTTATACATTATCGTAGTTCTACTTCTCCCAAATCTGGTTCTTAAGCAGGTCTTCGAAAACATCGGCTTTACGGATGAGGCGAAAGCCGTTATCTGCAAACATAACCTCCGCTGGCTTAAGTCTTGAATTGAAATTACTACTCATTTCGAACCCATAAGCGCCTGCGTTGTGGAACACAAGGAAATCGCCTTCGCGTACTTCGTTCAAAACCCGGTCCCATGCAAAGGTGTCGGTTTCGCATATATTGCCCACTACTGTATAAATGCGTTGCGGACCCTCTGGATTGGAAATATTGGTGATGCGGTGGTAGGCATCGTAAAACATAGGTCTGATAAGGTGATTAAAGCCCGAATTGATTCCAACAAAAACAGTAGCTGTCGTTTGCTTGATCACATTGGCCTTTACAATAAAGGAGCCACACTCACTTACGAGGAACTTGCCTGGTTCAAACCATATTTCTATCGGGCGGTTGTACTCTTTTTCAAACTCCTGTACCGCTGCGGCAACTTTTTTGCCCAGTGTAACTACATCAGTTTCCTTTTCATCTTCCTTGTAGGGCACTTTAAAGCCACTCCCAAGATCTATAAAATCGAGACCAGAGAAATGAGCAGCTACCCCAAACATTACGTCAAGTCCCTGCAAAAACACATCTATATCCTTGATCTCGCTGCCTGTGTGCATATGCAGTCCTTGCACATGAAGCCCTGTTGTCTTTACAATGCGCTCAATGTGGCGCATCTGGTGGATGGAAATACCGAATTTACTATCAATATGTCCGGTGGATATTTTGTAGTTGCCACCAGCTACAATATGCGGATTGATGCGGATACATACCGGGTAGCTATTCCCGAACTTATTGCCGAACTGCTCCAGCAGCGAAATATTGTCGATATTTATTCTAACCCCTGCGGCTACACCATCCAGTATTTCATTGAAATCAACGCAATTGGGAGTAAACAGTATATCAGAAGGCGCAAAACCAGCCAGAAGCCCTAAGCGAACTTCATAAATACTTACACAATCGAGCAAAGCGCCGAGGCTCTTTATATATTTAAGTATGTTGATGTTTGATAGCGCTTTGCATGCATAAAAAAAACGGGTCGGATGGTCTTTGAATGCATCGGTAAGTTTACTGTATTGTTGCCTTATTTTTTCGGCATGGTATACATACAATGGTGTGCCAAATTCATTGGCAGCTTCGGTCAATTGTTCGTTAGAAATAGCATGGTACATGGCGCAAATGTAGGTGAATAGAATTTATCGATTGAGATCAATAACAGGGGAGGATTCTAATTATTTGTGAAATTGTGCAGATCATTTCCGGCAGTTTTCTGGTCTTTTTTGGTTTTTATGCATATTGGCATATACTTTATGCGATTTATGTTTTGGAGAAATCAAAGTTTGCCATATCTTTAAGGCTTATTAACCGTACTCACACTCAGAATTAAATACCAAATTATGATGCAAAAAAGGATTTACATTGTTTGCCTGGCGCTTTTCATGTTCTGTTTTATTTCCAAAAGTCATGCTCAGAGAGAAAAAAGCGAACTGTCATTAGGCTATGGCTATTACAGTTTTTATTCGCTGGTAAATGGTACGCCTTTCAGTGCTTCATCAGGTACATACGCCTTTGGTTACAGGTATTATCTTACCAGAGATCTTACACTGGGTATGGGAATAGGCGCTGAGAACATCAGCACATGGGGTAGTTTTGTTACTTTCTCTCCCGAGTTTACCGCAACCTATCTGGATACGCGCCAGTCAACAGTAAGGGTAAGACTATATGGTTCTGTATCATATGGTATTTCCATCTTTACAAACAATACTATCAAATCTGATCAGGCTAACAATTCAGGTGTTTGGGCAACTGGTTTCCAGGCTACACCATTTGGTATCCGCATAGGCAGGCAGGTAGCTTATTTTGCAGAAGTTGGATTGGGTTATAAAGGACTTATCCATACAGGGGCTGCATTTCGTTTCCCAAGGATCCTTGCACGCAACAGGCGTCACATAGACGATTAATTATTGACCAGTATCTTCCAGAGGTTATTTACCTGTAATTTTGTCGATTTCAGCGGCCAGTTTCTTGTCGGCTTCAGTTATCTTATTGCCTTTAGAATGGGTTGTCAGCCATATCTCTACCTGGTTCCAGGTGTTTTTCCAGGTAGGATGGTGATCTTGTTTTTCGGCTATTAATGCCACATGTGTCATGAAGGAGAAAGCCTCGCTAAAATCCTTGAATTTAAAACTTCGGTACAGCATATTATCTTTCTCTTCCCAGGCCATAATTGTTGTTGGTTTTGATGTTCTGAAATTACCATTTTTAATTGAGCGGGAACGTTAAAATAATAGCCCGGATAAGATATCTCATATGGGTAAGGAACGTTGATGAAATAAGTTCCACCATATTGCGAAGTTATATTTCTTTTATTAACTGCCATAGCTTTAGCGAAGGCATGTTTTATGAGGCGTAAAATCTGCGAATAATGAATTATTTTAAGACTTTTACAACGAAAT
>CAIUZK010000198.1 GCA_903903635.1 uncultured Bacteroidota bacterium | reverse complement strand
CTTTGTAAGATTATGTTTTGACAGAGGTGCTAAATAAAATGCCTAATATACTATGAGATTAAACACCCAGCTCGAATCTTCCGGCGCAGAGTTTTTAGTTCTGGGTAACCTACTGATAGAAGGTATATCTGCGTATAAAACCTATCAGAATTTCAAAGGCTACGATATTGTCGCGGTTAATCCGGGAAAAAACACATCTGCCAGAATACAGGTTAAGAGCCGTTATCAAACAGGATGGAACGGTTTCTTAATAAAAGATTTTACTAGTGACTTTGTTGTGTTAGTCGCGTTGAATAGAGGTTATACGAAGCCTAAGAAGAATGGCGATGCAGGGATAAAAGCACCTGATTGCTATGTATTTCCTACCGAGTATGTAAAATCCATTGAGGCAGCCAAAGGTGGTTGGGGTAAGATTCCTAAAACAAAAATGATAGACTTGGAATCCTACGTAAACAAATGAAATTTGATACGGGATTTTCTGGAAATGTGAATCCTGATCGAAGGTCTAGCTATATTACCAAATCTAATTGCCGTCCAAGTATCTTAGCTTTCCTATAACCTTCTCTCTATATCAGATAGGTTCCCTATAGTTATCATGAACGATGCTCTTGATTTTATGGTAAATAGCTCCAATTGGTTGTTGATAAACGTCATGATTCAATTTCATCAACACGGCTGCGGAATCAATGAATATGCCTATATAATTATCCAGTAGGCTTTCTAATTCTGTTTGTTTTGGTGACCCATCTAAGGTCACTTTTATGGAATAATAGATATTAGTAAGTTCACTTCGAGTGGTCCTGCTGTCTTCATATTTTTGTTCTGCGTCTAGCTCACGGCCTTCATCGTAATCGTTGCTCATCTGATCTAATGTATGGTTTATAGACGTAGCAACTTTAATGAATTGTGCTACAAGTTCCTTTAATTCGTTTTTTCGTTTTATGGAATTTTCAGCCCTTTGCTTTTCAGCCTCCAGTTCGCCCGCATTGCGAAGTTGAGTAGTTAAATTTTCCCTTGCATCTCGAAGTTGCGCATCTAAATTTTCTCGGGCGTTCCGAAGTTGCGTATCTAAATTTACTCTTGCATCATTAAGCTGTCTTTCCAGATTTGTTTGGTTTGCCGCAATTTGGGATTCTGTATTTAATCGGCTACGATTATTACTAACAATATTTGTCACTACGGTACCCAATAACGCAACAAGCGCCACAAGGATTGTGCCATACTTAATGAACCAATCTGACTCTTTGGGCTTTAAAATCGCCTCTATTCTGTCAATATCTTTGAAACTAATATTAGTTTCGTTCAGGGATGCTTTAGCTTGATTTGTTGGCGGCACCTTACTTTTTGCTGAGTCTTGAGAAAGACAGTGTGCACTTGATATAACAACTAATAAAATGGCAAAAAAGACCCTCATGGATATTTCAGTTTTCCGAAAGGTAGTTAAATTACTCAAACTCAAGTAGGGTCTCACCAATTCTTTTATACTGAGCATCCGGCAAGGTTTTAAGGTAGTGGGCTGTAATGGCACCGGTGCTGTGACCCAGAGCATCGCTTATAAAAGCAGTAGGAACTCCATCCATTTTTAACCTGGTAGCATACGAATGGCGAGCAAGGTTTGTTGTCAAGCGCATAGGTAATCCAATTGCAACACCGATCGGCCATAAATTATTGTTTATGGCATGGGCTATTAAGATTTTCGCCCTCTGTCGTTCAATATCTGTTTTAGTTCCTCTGAAATAAGGAAAAATATAGTCGTTCGTATTCAAGCTGCCATATTTTTCAATGATTCGTTTCGCTTCTGGGTGCAGATAGACCATTATTTCTTTCGTTTCAGAATTGGTCTTCGATGTTTTAGCCCGTACGAACGAAATCATATCTCCTCTTACGTGAGTCCCTTTCAGGCTCAACGCATCTTTAATATTCATGCCATTAAGTAAATACAATAGGATAAAGAAATCCTTCGATCTGGCCTCCCAACTGTTCAACGGCTTGTAATCCCATAGCATTTTTAACTGTTCCGGGTAGAGAACATTTTTTGATTTTGATGCAGTCCCGATAGTATAGTCCTTGAAGGGGTACATCCCTTGCGATATATAACCATCCTTAATCGCACGGTTATATATGTGCCGAACACAACGCATGTGCATTTGTGCGGTTGCATATGAGTTACCTAAATTTACGTACCAGGCACGGTATGCTTTAAGCCATTCAACTGTTATGTCTTCGAGATAAAGTGTATTTCTGAATTTTCGGAAGGTTCTCAGAGCAGCTTCGTAGAAGCTTATGCTACCTGGACGGTCTTCTTCTGTCAACTCATCTATTTTACTTTGGAAGAGAACCGCCAAGTCTGTTTTGCCGCTCACCTTCAACGCACTCCCGGATTTAAACAGGTTAACGAACATTTTTTGGGTCGTATGCGGGTATTGTTCGAAGATTTCTTTCGCCTTATTCACATAGATGTCAATCTCTCCTTTTAATTTCTTGGCTTCGTTAGTTATAGAACCTTTTGATGATATGGCTTTATTAAAAATTTCTGGTGTTGCATGTAGTTTCAGTCCTATACGAAATACTTCACCTTTAATATTAACAGATAACTTAACTGGTAGCATGTTACTTTTTTTGAGTGGTGTTCTCGCATCCAGAAAAGGATACACGGTACCGGCTTTAGAATTTTCTATTTTGTTCATTCACTACTAACTTATATCGCAAGTGTAGCAGATTCACGCGACAGAAGTAGTCTTGTGCTCAAATTTTTGTTTAACTCCAGCAAATTCCATTATCTTTGCATCCTTAAAAAAAATTGCACAAAAAATTGCACAGAACTGATGTATCAGTTACTCTATCAAAACAACAACATTAAAGAATTAAATTTATAAAAAGCATTGATTTTAAGTCATTTGGGACACTTTTAGGCAGGACTTAGGATCTGGTGCTGCGAGGCTTGGGGG
>CAIUZK010000197.1 GCA_903903635.1 uncultured Bacteroidota bacterium | reverse complement strand
GGATGACCGCACATACTGCACTATGCTTTACTTACATAATTACTTTTACAACGAAGTAGAAAGGAAAAAGAACGAGTAAGATGGTGTACTTTATTTAATCATCGTCACATAGCTGGTATTCCTTTTTTATTTAACTGAAAAAAACAGGGCTATTATTTAATTTACCTTATATTTGCTACAGCTTATAGCGTAAAACCAGTTCTGGTTCCGATTTATAAAGCATCATAGTATATCTTTTCTTTAGCATAATTTTTACGATTTTGATGGAATACAATACTACGCGGAGCAAAATGCTCATGCCTGAATATGGCCGTAATGTGCAAAAAATGGTAGAGTACCTTGTAACAGTTGATGATCGCGGAAAACGATTGAAACAGGCAGAGGTAATCATAGAACTGATGGGGACATTGAATCCCCATTTGAAGACAATTGAGGATTATAAACACAAGCTCTGGGATCACCTC
Organism: uncultured Bacteroidota bacterium; assembly: GCA_903903635.1. Taxonomy (GTDB): domain Bacteria; phylum Bacteroidota; class Bacteroidia; order Chitinophagales; family Chitinophagaceae; genus Nemorincola. Next base: position 12,757 of record CAIUZK010000197.1, on the reverse strand, counting down.
TACCAGATGACCGACTTTAACCTCGATGTAGACTCGCCATATCCCTGCCCTACTCCCGAAATGATATTTAAGAAACCAGAAGTGCTGCCTTATCCGCAAGAGAGTATAAGACACAGGCATTTAGGTAAAAATATTCTGGCCTTACTGGATAAAGCGCTTGCCGAAACTGATGAAGAAAAACGTCATGGTCTTACCCAGGCTATAGGTTACTATATGAAGCTGGCGTATGCCAACTGGCATAAGGAGCCCGTGCATGACGATATGATAAAAAATGAGCTTGCGGAAATTACCGGTGGTAAGCTTAAATATGAAACAGGTGGGTACAGGGTGCCTTATGATAATAACAGGGGCTTTAAACAGCGTAATAATAACAGCAACAATAATAATAACAACAACCGCAATTTTAAAGGTAATCAGGGTAATCAGGGCAATCAGGGCGGACAGGGTGGTCAGGGTGGTCAGCGCAATAATAATTTCAGAGATAACAATAATGGCGGCGGCGGTTACGGCAATAATTTCAATAAGAACAGGAAGTTTAATAAGAATAAGAACAAGTAAAAAGCGGGGAAGCTCCTTCGGGGCTTTGTATATATGAATGCATTCGAGATACACGGAGGAAAATCCCTGAAAGGCGAGATAACACCACAGGGCGCCAAAAACGAGGCATTGCAGGTGCTGTGTGCCGCATTGCTTACCGATGAAAAGGTAACCCTGACCAATGTACCCGATATTGTAGATGTAAATACACTGATAGAATTGCTGGAAGATATGGGTGTAAAAATAGAGCGCCCTTCTCCCAATACGGTAATTCTCCAGGCCAATAATATAGATCCTGATTATTTTACGACTTACGCCTTTAAGAAAAAGTCGGGTAAACTGCGTGGTACTGTGATGCTGGCAGGTCCATTGCTGGCTCGTTTTAGAAAAGCCTATATACCCCAGCCTGGTGGCGACAAAATAGGAAGACGCAGGCTGGATACCCACATCCGTGGATTTGAGCGCATGGGTGTCGACTTTGTTTACGATATTGACAACCAGATGTTCAGCCTGGATACCAAACAGTTAAAAGGTGTAAAAATACTGATGGAGGAACCATCGGTTACCGGTACAGCCAACTTAATTATGGCCGCAACAATGGCTGAGGGGACTACTACCATTTACAATGCCGCCTGTGAGCCTTATGTACAGCAGTTGTGCAGAATGCTCATCAGCATGGGCGCTAATATTACCGGTGTCAGCAGCAACCTGCTGGTAATAGAAGGATGTTCAAAACTTCATGGCTGCGAACACCGGCTGCTGGCTGATATGATTGAAGTCGGATCCTTTATCGGCCTGGCTGCAATGACCCAGAGTGAGATTACCATTAAAAATGCCGATGTAGCGCAACTTGGGCTGATACCTGATATTTTTCAACGACTTGGAATTGAGCTCTCAATTAATGGCGATGACATTTATATACCTGCACAGGAACATTACAGGATACAGAAATTTATAGATGGATCTATACTTACCGTGTACGACCATCCATGGCCTGGATTTACGCCCGACCTGATGAGTATAGTGCTTGTTGTAGCCACGCAGGCTAAAGGCACGGTACTGGTGCATCAGAAGATGTTTGAAAGCCGGTTGTTCTTTGTGGATAAACTAATAGAAATGGGTGCCCAGATAGTTTTGTGCGACCCTCACCGTGCTGTAGTTATTGGCCTCGATAAGCAGGTTATGCTCAGGGGTATCAACATGGTTTCGCCAGATATACGGGCAGGTGTTGCGTTACTTATTGCAGCCCTTTCAGCCACAGGCAAAAGTACAATTCAGAACATTCTTCAGATAGACAGGGGATATGAGCGCATCGATGAGCGGCTTAATGCACTGGGCGCGGATATAAGGAGGATTAACGCCTGAACCCGGTAACGTATTTGTATTGAATCTTTATAACTCAGTATTTTGTTGGTGTTCTGCTTGTGTGGCGAAAACGCAATGATTATTTCGTTCTCTTTAACCAGATAACTGATTCTGTAATGGTGTAAATAAAATGCACGATAGCTATTATCGTTATTCAGCTTCTCTTTATCCGGCCTTCCGGTTTCGGGGTAAAAAGCCATCTTTTTTATTTTGGACAAAATGTCCTTCTTAACTTTATCGGCATTCTGTACAGAATTTTTATGGATGTAATTAATCGCTTCTTTAAAATCATGAAGCGCTGTTTTATCCCAACTAATTTTTCGGTTAACGGCTACCATTCCTCAGCCATTTTTTCCACTTCTTCATGAGTGTAAAATTCTCCCGCTTCAACACGGGTGACTGCTTCATCAATTTCTCTGTTGTACTCTGCAATGCTAACCCGATTAACAGGTTTTTGCAATTTTATATGATTTGATAACGCTGAGAATTGTTTGTTTTTCATCATTGCCCAAAAGAGGCAAATAATTAAAGATCTCTGTGTCTAATGACTTAGCTGCCATATAATTAATTTGCAGTATAAAATCAAGGATTTTTAGCGCAAAATTCCATTCATGAATGGAATTTAACGTTGATGGCAGCAAATCAGAATAAGTAGTTTCTTCTAATTCGATTCTCAAAAAATCAGCGTTTAGCTCAAGTTCGGTGTGTAAATTTCAGCCTGATCCATTTCCTAATTCCCGATGAGTAAACGCAGCATTTTGTTCTCATTACCAGAGCGGATTTTCAGAATATATATTCCGCTGGCTACTTTATCCAATACGATATGCTCATTTACCTCGCCGGATTGAGGCTTGATATTCTGAGTATAAACAGCCTGCCCGATCAGATCGGTAATTTCTACTGAAACGGTCGAATTACCTGCAACTGAGCCGGTGATAGTAAATGAGCCATTGTTTGGGTTAGGCACAATATTCGGGTCTGTCTTACCGGTAAGATCTGCAATGCCAGATGGGATTTGGACCACGAGTTTAGCAGCAGCAGAAGTATCGGTAAGGCAGGTTCCGGAAACGGGTACACATCTGTAGTGGCGTCCCGACAATGTAGCGGTTGCCGATGTTATAGTTAGTGTAGCAGTTGTTACACCTGAATAGGGCGGAGTACTTGCCAGGTTAACAAAGCCAGTGCCACTGTTCTCCTGCCATTGATAGGTCGTTCCGGGCACGAGGTCGGTGATACTGAAAACTGCAGTGCCACCAACAACAACAGTATCATTTGCCGGTTGGCTGGTAATAACATTGGGTACCGAATAATAGAGTGCAGCCACTTCGCATTCGGTGAGTGCCCTGTTCCAGATGCCCAGCTCATCCATCGTTCCGTAAAAGAATTGCCAGGTACCACCATCCACTGCGCCGATGTAATTATACATAGTTGATGTGGGATAAGTTTCGAGGCCGGGTAATACTGCAGAATTCCTGAGCTGACCATCGATATATACTTTCATTACGCCTGATATTGAGTCATACGTCCCGGTAAGCATGTGGAAATTAGTATCAAGTGCCGCTACAGAAGTACCTACCTCATTCACGGTGGTTCCCGGATTCACATCCCTCCTGATCTTCACCTCGGAGCCAACGATGTATAGCATATGCGGGTCGTGGGCCGGAGTTGCATCTCCCCGCCAGTAAATCTGTTCCTGGCTGGTATAAGAGTAATTGGTTGATTTTACCCATGCCGAGATGGTAAGGCTGGCAACAATATCTGTTGAAACATCAGCACCCGGTGTTCCGGGCGGAACATAAATATAATCGCTGGTTCCATTGAAATAATAAGCTGAATTGGCATGGCCGTATCGGTCGGTGGTGAGGGTGGCGCCACTCACTGTGCCGTTATGACCATGGCCGGTGCTATCAATCGCATTTCCGGTGAATGGAAACCAGGCAATCATGCCCCAGGGCATATAAGCAGGCACTCCTTGGGCGAAAGCCGCTGTCTGTCCTAAAATGAAACAAAACAGGATAAAGGTTTTTTTCATAATTGCTTTATTTAGCAAGTAAATATAGCAATTATTGGTATTAGAAATATATTTCAGGCAAATTTATTTGATGAAACCATATGTGATAAGAAAAACGAACTGCGCTATTTTTGCTATACCGCCTGTTCGAATGACTTTTTTGCTTTCCCATTCCTGCTCTCCTGAGCCTGTTTAGCTGCTTTTACAAAGGCTATAAACAAAGGGTGCGGATTCTCCACTGTGCTTTTATACTCAGGGTGAAACTGTACGCCAATATAGAACGGATGATCCTTCAGTTCTAAAATCTCTATCAGGTTCGTATTCGGGTTTTTACCAACAGGAATGAAACCGGCATTTTCAAACGACTCAAGATAGGCATTGTTGAATTCGTAACGGTGACGATGACGCTCAGAGATGTTAGTTTTGCCGTATATAGCTGCTGTGGCTGAATCGCGATGCAGTTCACACTCATAGCTGCCCAGGCGCATGGTACCGCCTTTCTGTGTTATTGCTTTTTGTTCCTCCATCATGCAGATGACGCCTTCATTGGTATCAGGGTCCATTTCGGTAGAGTGCGCCTTAGGTATATTCAGAACGTTGCGTGCAAATTCTACGCAGGCCATTTGCATACCGAGGCAAATACCGAAAAAAGGAATTTTATTTACACGGGCATACTTTATTGCATCAATCTTTCCTTCAATGCCGCGACTGCCAAACCCAGGCGCCACCAGTATCGCATCGAGATTGTGCAGTTTTTCTTTTGCATTTTCTTTGGTCAGAAATTCCGAATGAATATTGCGGACCTCTACCTTACATTCATTCATAGCACCTGCATGTATGAGGGCTTCCAGAATGGACTTGTAGGCATCCTGCAGTTCGACATACTTGCCAATTAAGCCAATAGTTACCTTGCTTTTAGGATAGCGCAACTTATTCAGAAATTCTTTCCATTTCGATAAATCAGGCTCCGTGCCCATCGGCAATTTAAGTTTCTCCAGGCAGATCACATCCAGCCTTTCGCGCATCATTTCAAGCGGCACGCCATAGATGGTATCAGCATCCAGCGCCTCTATAACCGCATCCTGTGTAACGTTACAGAACAGCGCTATTTTTCTTTTCAGATCTTTATATAAAGGCTCCTCAGTTCTGCATACAAGTACATCAGGCAGCAACCCATGTTCACTCATCATTTTTACCGAATGCTGGGTGGGTTTGGTTTTCAGTTCTTTGGCTGCCTTCAGGTAGGGTATAAGGGTGAGATGCACAACAAGGCAATTTTCGGTGCCCATTTCCCATTTAAGCTGACGAACTGCTTCTATGTAAGGCAGTGATTCAATATCGCCAACAGTGCCGCCCAATTCAGTAATCACAATATCAAATTTATTGTCATCACCCAGCAGCAGCATCCTCCTTTTTATCTCATCAGTAATGTGCGGAATTACCTGAACTGTTTTACCCAGATAGGCGCCCTCCCGCTCTTTATTAATAACATGTTGGTATATACGGCCCGTAGTCACATTGTTGGCCTGTGATGTGAATGTGTTGAGGTAGCGCTCATAATGACCAAGGTCGAGATCTGTCTCGGCACCATCTTCCGTTACATAGCATTCACCATGCTCGTAAGGATTGAGTGTTCCCGGATCAACATTGATATAAGGGTCGAATTTCTGTATTGTGGTAGTGAATCCACGTGCCTGCAACAGTTTTGCAAGTGAAGCTGCAATAATACCTTTACCTAAGGACGAAGTAACGCCACCAGTTACAAAAATATACTTTGTCATAACGCTAATAAATAACTAAAGTTAAAAGTCAAAACCCTAAACTGCTTAATGATACAATGTTTTGACCGTCGCAGATATGCTACTACAAGCAAATAAGAAGTGGTTAACTGTTGCGGTCGGACAAAGATACAAATAATGGACAAAACCGAGGGTAAATATTAATTCTAAAATAAAAAAAGAAGTTGAGCCATAGTATATAATCAGTTCTCAGCCTTTATGAATTATGTGCAGGTAATAACCAGATCAAATGCTCCGGGGCACCAGCTATTTATTTTTCTTCATTAACAGATCAGTCCACTTACTCGACATAAACGGACGTTCTATATAGTAATAAAAAACAGATGATGCCAAAAGCACCGGAATTCCCAGCAAGACTATCTGTAATAATAGATTGGGTAAATAGTAGCTGGTAAGATGGAAGGACATTGTAAACCTTCCGAATATGGATATTATAGTATAATGAAGAAGGTAAATAGAATAACACATGCCTCCTATTACAGGGACAAATTTGTAACTAAATATCTTTTTGACAATATCATTTTTTAAAACAATATAGTAGAACAGGCCAATAATGAACGGGAAGGTTAGTTGGACAAATAAATAGCCAATACTATCGGCACTAATGTCTTTAACGGGCCATAAACATATGGCAGTTAGCAGCAGTATCGCAACTAATACTATACTCTTGTGGTTAAATAAGCGACTTGCTGAATTACTGACATAAAAATCGGCAAGAAGAATACCAATGAAAAAATACTGGGCGTAACTGTAAATACTTCTGAAAGGCGGGTGATAGACCGACTGTAAACAAATGAGTAAAAGGGTAGCAGCTATAATAAGAGAGCGACGTACAGCAGGTTTAAGCTTTAATAATCTGAATAAAAAAGGAGCAAGCAGGTAAAATTGAATTTCAATTTCCAAAGACCAGGCTACTACGGTGAGTAATGGAGCATGGTGGTAAATAAGATTGTGAGAATATATAAGAGATGCAAGCCAGCTTGGAAGCAAAACAGATAATGGCCTCACATGGTTTGCCAGTTGCAAAACGAATATCAGGGTCATTGCAATAATATATGGTGGTTCAAGTCTTGTTACTCTTCTCAGGTAATATTTTGCAAGCAAGATTTTTTTACCATTATTAATAAACTGTTGTGCGAAAGGCAGGCATAATATAAAACCGCTGAGTACAAAAAACAGTTCAACACCCCTATCGCCATTTTGCATAATTAAATTGAGCAGACCGGAATGTTTATCATTGTCTGAATAGAGTAATAATGATTTTTCGGCAAAATAACCATGGCTATGGAAGAGAATAACAAGGGAAATGGCAAGAAAACGGATGCCGTCTATCTCGGGAAAATATAACTGGCTGGAGGTTATCCTCCGAAATCTGTTGTAGATACTGCTGACCATCGTTGAATGTCAAAAGTATAAAGGAAAATGTAAAAAATTGTGTGCCCGCCAATATAGAATGTGAAACCCTTTCTTACAATATGATTTAAACGACCCGGGATATGCACATTGTCCGGTTCTAAAGTGGAAAAATATATTTTCCCACAGCAACAATCATTGGTCTGACAAACATTTTTAAAACTAAATTTGCATACCTGCTATGCGTTATCGTCAATGGTTCTTGTTTTTTATTCTTTTGTTCCTGTCCTATTCCGGATCGGCCAGAATTCAGCCGGCTATTTATGGCTTAACCATTTTTCCGGACAGTATTGAATTGGTACAGGGTGATATACAGATTGCAGATAGTTTTATTGCCAACCACCCGATGATGGCTACAAAAATTATTTACAGCGATATTGAATTGCCTCATATATCTGAAAGTCAGACCGCAGACTTTTATCTCCTGCTTTTCCTGTGTATTATACTTGGCCTGATAAGGTTTATGGATACAAGGTATTTTCTTAATCTGTGGCGTGCGTTCTGGAATCCAACCTTAAGCAACAGGCAATTAAAAGAGCAGTTGCAGGGTTCCGGCCTTCCCAACCTGCTCATGAATGTATTTTTCACTTTTGCCGGAGGATCTTATATTTATTACATTGTAAAGTTTTTTACTCCCCACCATTCAGGCGTAATTCCTCCTTCCTTGCTTATAATAATGCTTATAGCGGGAACAGGGTTTATTTATCTTTCGAAATATGCTGCGGTAAGGTTCAGTGGATGGGCTTTTAGGGTAGAAAGCATAACAGAACACTACTTGTTTAATGTGTTTTTAATTAATAAGGTGCTTGGTATTACACTAGTGCCATTTATTATAATTCTTGCATTTGCCGACCATGAATGGGCAAAACAAGTGGTAATTATTTCATTTTTGGTCTCAGGAGTTTTGCTGCTAAACAGGTACTTCAGGTCATGGCAGGTATTTGGTTCATTTTTCCAGTATAGTAAATTTCATTTTTTTATGTACCTTTGCGCCTCGGAATTATTACCGTTAGCTGTTTTGGTTAAGTTATTAGTTAAGGGATTAATGTTTTACTAAATCAAAATCAGCCCATAATTCTGTTTTATCCAGTACTTTCGATAATCCTTATATATGGCCAAAGCTGTTCGTACACAAAAGAAGGGTGCTGAGAAAAAGGAACTGAAGGTGAGCAGTATATTAATCACCCAACCCCGTCCTGAAACAGAAAAGTCACCCTATTTTGATCTTGCCAGAAAGCATGAAATCAGGCTTGATTTTCATGCGTTCATTCGTGTGGAAGGTCTTTCAGGCAAGGAATTTCGTAAACAGCGGATTGATATCGCTGAATATACAGCCATTGTATTTACCAGCCGTTATGCGGTAGATCATTTTTTCAGGATCTGCGAAGAGTTGAAATTTAAGGTTTCCCAGGACATGAAATATTTCTGCATTACTGAGGCCGTTGCGCTTTATCTGCAGAAATTTATTCTTTACAGGAAGAGAAAAGTATTCTTTTCTGCAGACGGTAGTTCCGCAGGTTTACTTGAAGTGATCGGGAAACATAAAAATGAAAGATATATTCTGCCGGTTACAGATAGTGCAAAAAATGAGATTGCGCAATACCTGATCAAGCATAATATAAAATATGCTGAGGGTACATTGTACAGAATGGCGTCGAATGATATTTCTGAGGTGATGCAAACCAGTTACGACATGATCGTATTTTTCAGTCCGTTTAGCGTACAGACATTATTTGACTTTAATCCTGACTTCAAGCAGAATGGCATGGTCATTGGCGCTTTTGGTCCTACAACCTCCAAAGCAGTTGAAGATTGCGGATTGAGGCTGGATGTTAAGGCTCCGGCAATTAATGCTCCTTCCATGGTATCGGCACTGGATATTTTTCTTGCCGGAATAAAAAAATAGGCTGCATGCTGATTTTTATTCTGTTTTAAGCGCAGTTAATTTCATAGGTAATAATTCGGTATTTATTTTGAATGATGTTTTTGTTCTTGTGAACAATGTCAGATGTAGACCCAATTTGATATCTGCAATCCTTAATAATTATTTAACCGGAAATCACCTGAGGAAGCAAATAATATTGCAGCGGCAAATCAAATAAAGTTAATTTTGCTCTCCTTTTCCGGGGGAGGCAATGCGTTAAAAGAATACAATTCCGGGGGTTTTGCCCGATTCTAAATTTTAAAAACATGGATTGCAATGCTGGTACAGGATCTGAGGGAGAAAATTCTGGAAGGCGACCTCAGCGAGTTGCTCCACCACAGCAGGGATGAAGACTATCCGGCTGAGGTATCCAGATTATTGGGTACACTGCCTGAGGAATATGCCATAAATACCTTTCTGGCATTACCCGAAAATGTTCAGATCAAAATATTCTCATTTCTCGATCATGTATTGCAATTCGGCATAATAGAAGAATTGCCCAGGCCCAAAGTATCCAATATACTTAATAACCTTGAGAGTAATGACCGGATTGCATTTTTCGATACCCTGGATGGCATCGAGGTTACTCAGTACCTTAACCTGCTAAATGACAAAAACCGCCTCGCCACCTACGATCTGCTGGGTTATCCGGAAAATAGTGTTGCGAGGCTTATCAATACCAACTTTACCACTGTTCGTAAGGAATGGACTATAGGACAGGCGGTGGAACATCTTCGCCGGTTTTATACCGATACACCAGCCGCCAATGTGATTTTTGTGGTTGACAATACGGGGAAACTGGTTGATGATATTCCTATTCGCAGGTTGGTGCTTAATGAACAAGGCAAAACCATTGAAGACATAATGGACGGCTTCTACGTGAAGCTGGAAATTCAGGATAGCATTGAAGATGCAATACAAAAGTTTAAGGAATACGACCGTGTAGCCCTGCCCGTTACCAACAGCAACAATGTGGTGATGGGAGTTGTTACCATTGACGATGTAATAGATGAGGCGGAAGAAAAAGACACAAAGGAAATGCAGCAGTTCGGGGGTCTTGAATCGCTGGATCTGCCGTATGTAAAGACCAGTTTTTTCACCCTTGTGCAGAAGAGAGCCGGCTGGCTTATTATTCTTTTTCTGAGCGAAATGCTCACTGCTACAGCCATGCAGCATTTTCAGAATGAGCTGGACAAAGTGCTGGTGCTTACCATGTTTGTACCTCTTATCATGTCCAGTGGTGGTAATAGCGGATCACAGGCCGCCACACTGATCATCCGTGCCATGGCGCTAAAAGAATTATCTCCGAGAGACTGGTGGTATGTGATGCGAAGAGAGATTTTTTCGGGTTTGACACTTGGGTTGATACTTGGGACTATTGGGTTTATACGTATTGCTTTATGGCAAAAGATAGGAATCTGGAATTATAACATCCGTTCGGTGACTCAGACTGGTGGTCATATACCAATAGGAGGGGTTCCATTAAGCTGGGTGCTTGTGGGCTTAACCGTGTCTTTCTCTTTGGTAGGAATAGTCATGTGGGGAACACTGAGCGGTTCCATGATTCCTATGGTACTTAAAAGATTAAAACTAGACCCGGCAACATCTTCGGCCCCTTTTGTAGCCACCCTTGTAGATGTTACGGGATTAATCATTTATTTTACTGTTGCAGCTATGGTATTACACATTTAGTGTGAAGGAATAACCATAGGTTACTTTATGCAAGCAACCATACCTGAAAAATGTTGGAAATTGAGTGATCTGGTTCAGAATACTGTTTATAGTAGAGGGCGAAATATTTGTATTTAATGCTGTGGATTTTAAGAAACCTGAATACATATTTGGTGTTTTTTAAGTCATTATGGCAAAAAAGCAGGTGAAATGCAATAATTATTGATTACAAATTCCGGCTTTGATATTTTTTACTTACCTTTGCAGTCCCAAAAAAGCGGGCGTGGTGAAATTGGTAGACACGCCAGACTTAGGATCTGGTGCTGCGAGGCTTGGGGGTTCGAGTCCCTCCGCCCGCACTTTTTTGAACTTCAGCCGGGTCCCAGATTACCTGGGACCCGGCTCTTTTTTTAACTAAAAAAACAATCAAGAATATGGCAACGGTAACCCGTGAAAATATTGGTATACTTCATGATAAACTAACTGTGAAACTTGCTAAGGACGACTTTATGCCTTCCTTTGAAAAGACACTCAGGCAATACGCTAAAACCGCTAATGTTCCTGGTTTCCGTAAAGGCATGGTTCCATCGGGTATGCTTAAGAAAATGCATGGTCCATCTATTTTTAATGAGGAAGTGGTGCGGGCAGCAGGTAAAAAACTGGAAGATTATATGAAGGATGAAAAGCTTTCCATATTCGCCCAGCCAATGATCATACCTGATGAGAAAAGAATGCGCCTCGACATGAACCAACCGGAAGATGTGGAGTTTGCATTTGAAATTGGCATTAAACCTGATTTTCAGATTGATGCGGTTAAGAATAAGGCTCAGTTAGTGCGCTACAAGATAGCCGTTACTGATAAAATGATGGAGGATGAGATGGAACGCATCACCCGTCGTTATGGTAAGGTAGATCCACAGATAGAAGTAACAGGCAAAGAAGACATTATTTACTCGGCTTATGAATCCTGTGATGCTGAAGGTACGGTAACCGAAGGCGCTGCTAAGATTGAAGATACCAAGGTGGTGGATACTTTCCCGGCAAAACTGAAAGAACAGATCATGGGCAAAAAGCCGGAAGACACTATTGTTTTCCGTCCTGCCGATGTGTGTACAGAAGAAGAATTGCACGGATTCCTGAAAGATCCGCTGAAGGCCGGCCCTGAGGCTGGTGAGCATTATTACAAACTGACTATTACCAAAATAGGTCATCTTATACCAGAACCATTGGGCGCCGAATTGTATGCCCAGGTATTTCCAAATACTGAAGTTAAGGATGAGGCTGATTTTATGGAAAAGGTAAAAGCAGACCTTACCAGGGAGTTTGACCGTATTGCCGGCGAACGCCTTCAGAACGAGATATTTGAAATGCTGGTTCATACTACCAATATTGAGTTGCCTGTTACTTTCCTGAAACGCTGGATGATGGAAGGTGGCGAGAAACCAAAATCGGCGCAGGAAGTGGAGCACGAATTCGGGAGTTTTGAACACCAGTTGCGCTGGCAGCTTATTTCTGATAAGCTGATGATCGAAAACAACATCAATGTAAGCAGGGAAGAAGTAGATAAAGATATTAAGACCAGGGTACTTGCCTATTTTGGCCTGGGACCTGATGATGAAGATGAGGCACCATGGATGGATGGCTATATGACCAAAATATCCAAGGACGAAAAAATGATGGATGAAACCTATCGTCGTCTGTTGTTTGCCAAGTTATTCACCTTCCTCGAAACACAATTCTTTGTAGAAGAAAAGGAAATAGGCGAAGATGAATTCTTCAAGCTGCAGGATGCACATGCGGCACACCACCATCATCATTAATAATCAAAAAGCATAAATCTGATAGCCACTCAATTCGGGTGGCTATTTTTTTGCCTATGAGGGTAATGATATTACGTCAGTCTGGCGCGAGTAATTATGTAAGAAAAGCATAGTGCAGTATGTGCGGTCATCCTAATTATTTAGGATCCGAAATTTTAATTTAGTAGGCCAAAACTTACGTTTCGCAATTATTAACAATTAAAAGACTGCACTATGC
>CAIUZK010000196.1 GCA_903903635.1 uncultured Bacteroidota bacterium | reverse complement strand
GGATGACCGCACATACTGCACTATGCTTTTCTTACATAATTACTCGCGCCAGACTGGAATTTTATTGGCACTTCCTGATTCCCTGCCGAAAATCTGTAAGAACATTTCGTTTTTTTATTTTAGTGAGAACCCCTGGAACAACGAGCAGGCTGGAATTAATTATATTTTTTTACTTTTACTAACCAATACTAACATGAAAAAATTACTTAGTTATTTTATTTTATTCCTGACAATCAACATGATAAGTTTTTTTGCTTATCTGCCTATCCATGATTATGTTGAATTTACGTTCAGGCAGGTATTTATTTCCATAGTTATGGCAATAGTATTTACGTCTTTAAGTAAGCCATTTATTGGTTTGCTTAAGAAGTATAAGCAGAAAAATGAAATAGGTATGTAATTATTAAGGCTGAAAATTAAACAAAAGGACTTCCTGCGATCGGGAATTTCTTTTTGTTTTGGATAAAACTGAGCCATCTGAGATGGAATTTTATTGGCACATCCTGATTCCCTGCGGAAAATCTGTAAGAACATTTCGTTTTTTTATTTTAGTGAGAACTCCTGGAACAACGAGAGATTCGCAGTCGCCCACGACACCCTTGCTCCTGGCTAATACTCCCTACTGTAAAGCGTATTCGGGACTTTTACCCTATAGCTTATATCCATGCCTGACACACCAATCAGGGGCGCTACTCGCGCCCATCAGGTAAATATTCTACTTCACCCTCTCTCCCTCCCTTTTCAGGATCCCCTCAAGGGCACGAGCGCAGCTCATGCCGAAGGCGGAAGGGTAAAAGAGGGATGTGTTGAGGCCCCGCCAACCTACTGGAAACCGGAAATTCACACATTGGAAATCCATCCCAACCCTAGCGCTCAACCCAAATAAAAAACAGAACCCAGGCTCCCGCCCGTTTTGGTAAGGTCAGCGCATCAATGATGCTCACATGGATTAATGCCATTTTAAGCAACGCCTTGCACCTATTGTTTTGCCTGACAAATCACTGGCATTTTAACACAAAAACGTTCGCTCCATTTGGAAACAAACAAATTTTATAATAACTTCGGAAGTAGTCAGGTGAAAGTACAATCTATTCAGTAACAGCAAGTTTCAATCAGAAAACATGATGAAATGCACAAAATGCCAGAATAATATTGAATGTCTTTTAAGCATCAGCACAGAAGATGAGAAGCTACCCATAGAAACATCTTACCAGTGGTGGGAATGCTCAGCATGCGGCGCCAAATACTATGCCATTCTTGAAGATGACAATGTAAATTTGTTTGATGACAGGTTATTACATAAAGGATACGAGGTAGAGGAAAAAACATGGCAGAAAACGCTGGCCTGGGCACGCCAGTGCCCCGATGAAAGCAATACTTCCTGCAAATGCAACGTGCATAATGATATGCCGCCTGCTGGTTTTTACGGCGCTTCTGCCTGGTACACCTATGATTAATATTAAAGAAAGTATTAGTAATACTTAGTAAATAAAAATGGAGATAAAATGAAACCAAAACTAATAACTGACAATCCGGTGGAAAAATGGGCTATACTGGCTCATCATAAAACAAATCATTTCTATGATGAGTACCTACCTTATGAATTTCACCTCAGGATGGTTGTAAAAAACGCTGAAAAGTTTCTGCACCTTTTAAGTGAGGCAGATCACCAGGCTGCAATTGATGCCTGCTGGTTACATGATGTTATTGAAGATGCAAGGGAGAACTATTCATCGGTACAAAAAGTAACAAATACATTTACTGCTGAGATCGTACGTGCCGTGACCAATTACAGCCGTGGCCGGAACCGGCATGAGCGTATGCCGCCTGACGTTTATGCAGACATACGGGACACCGAATGTGCTACATTCGTGAAACTGTGCGACAGGATAGCCAACGTACAGTACTCAAAAATGACTGGTTCTCCTATGTTTGACAAGTATAAAAAGGAACATGAGTACTTCAAAGGTCAGTTGCACCATGGCAAACAATATGATGAAATGTGGGACCACCTCCAGGAGATTTTCGATTCCAGAAATTAATTTTCACTGTTCTGGAAATAAGATCAAATTTCGTCCCGGCGATTATCCTTCGATACACACACCCACAAAGGAAATCACATCATGATAAAATTACCCGTGGTTTATCCCGGGATGAATATGACTCTACGTTTTTATGGCGGTATGTAAAACCTTTGATTCAGGAATAGACTAACAGCAAAGAAACGGTTGTAGTTAGTTTTGACGATTCAATAGAAGAGAAGCAATATAGTGATCAGCGTGAATTAATATGCTGGCACTATAATCATGTATTTGGCCGCAGCGTTCGTGGCGTAAATTTCCTGAGCGTTGGCAGAGGTGGATAATGTGCGGTTGCCTTGTGCAGTAGAATTTGTAAAGAAAGATATTTGGGAGACGGATTATAATCCGCTTCAGATACCGGCACTATACATGTTTCAATTTTCCTGCCGCTATGGACCTCTAAATAATTCCATCCAATAAAGTTAGTTAGTTAAAGTTTGCAATATTTGCAAACTAATATTCTTTTGGCAAGCAAAAATCCATTCATAAACAATAATAATTAATCCCTCATAACGAGTTAATAATTTCCAATTCATAAGTACTACTTTTACCCATCCAAATCCAATTAATGAAACATCTGTTTTTCTCATTCCTGATAGTACTATCTGCTATTGTTTCCAGTGCCCAGACTGCCGTAGCAGACACCCAGCATATTATGCTGGATACGCTCGACATAGTGGCTCAGGCCGGAGCTCCGGAATACAGGGCCTCTGCTCCACGTATGTGGGAAATCAAACACACGCGGATTGCCCTGAACTTTAACTGGAAGGCAAAAACAGCAGATGCCCGGGAATGGATAACGCTTCACCCATATTATTATGCAACCGACTCCCTTATACTGGATGCCAAATCTATGAAGATTGACAGTGTACTCATGACCGGTAAAAAAGGAAACCAAAAGCTAAAATATACTTATGAAAATGACCACCTAACTATCCATTTCAATCAAAGCTATAGGGCTGAAGAAACAATTGAACTATATCTGAAATATACTGCACTGCCTTATGCTACGCCTACATCAGGCAGTGCAGCAATTTCCGAGGATAAAGGATTGTATTTCATCAATACCGACTACAGCATACCTCATAAACCGGCACAAATCTGGACTCAGGGTGAAACCGAATCCAATTCACACTGGCTGATAACAATTGACAAACCCAATACCCGTTTTACCACCCAGGTGGAACTTACAGTACCCGACAGTTTCACAACCCTGAGTAACGGCGCCATGATAAAACAGATAAAAAGCTCAAAAGGCCTCCGTACCGATATCTGGAAGATGGATATGCCCATACAGGCTTATGTAGTCATGTTTGCCATAGGTAAATTCAGTATCAATAAAAATACATGGCATGGCAAAGAAGTGAATTATTATACAGAGCCTGAATTTGCACCTTATGCCTACCTGATGTTTAACCATACTCCCGAAATGCTGGAGTACTTCTCGCAGGCAACAGGTGTACCCTACCCCTGGAATAAATACAGTCAGGTAGTTGTGCGCGACTATGTATCAGGAGCTATGGAAAATACTTCTGCGGCCCTGTTTGGTGAATTTATGAACCAGAATGCCCGTGAGAATGCCGACCGCAATTCGGAAGATGTTGTGTCCCATGAATTGTTTCATGAATGGTTTGGAGACTATGTAACCTGTGAGTCATGGAGTAATCTTACTGTAAATGAATCCTTTGCCAACTATGGCGAGCAGCTTTGGCGTAATTTCAAGTATGGCAAAGCTTCGGCCGATGAACTGGCCTACAATGACCTTATGGGTTATATTGGCGGCGCGATGGTCAACGACCCGCAACTGGTGCGCTTTTATTACGACATCAGGGAAGAAATGTTTGATCATGTTTCCTACAATAAAGGCGGTTCGGTACTCAGGTATCTGAATAACCTGCTGGGTGATGCAACCTTTAGTAAGTGTATGAATACCTACCTGACCAAAAATGCACTTCATAGTGCCGAGGCGCACAACTGGCGACTGGCCATTGAGGAAGTTACCGGGCAGGATTGGAACTGGTTCTTTAATGAATTTTACTACCATGCCGGACACCCGGTTTTAAAAGTATCTTACAACTACAATGACACTACTCAAAAGGTAATTGCAACAGTTGCACAGACACAGGACGATAGCCCTTTTGTATATCAGTTGCCACTAAAAACAGCCCTGATTTACGACAATAAGAAAACCATAATTGACTGGGATATTACCATGAAAAAAGAAACATTTACCTATGATTATAAAAATGGGGTGAGACCATTGATTGTACCGGATTGCTACCATGTGCTGCCCGGCGAGTTGAAAGATGGCAAAAAAATGCCCCAGTGGAAGGAGCAGTTTGCACATATGGACGATTTCATCAGTAAGCGACTCGCTCTGTCTGCAGCAGGCAAACTTATGTCGGATACGAGTTCGCAGGCAATTTTGGGTCTGGCTTTGAATGATCCCTTACCAGCCATAAAGCGCATTGCACTGGAGCAGCTAGGGAATACCCAGAATGAAAAATACCAGAAGAAATGGACAGAATATGTAACCTACCTTGCCCGCAGCGATAGCAACAAAATGGTTCGCGCTGCCGCCTTCGATGATTTGGGCGATTGGAAGGTAACCGGCACCAAAGACCTGATGGCATTGGCAACAGGTTTTAGTTCCTATGCTATCTCCGGTGCTGCACTCGCTGCCCTTGCTAAAATAGACCTGGACACAGCTTATATTATAGCACGTAAGCTCGTTAATACCGACCCTAAGGCGCGTTTGGAAGGGGCAATATGGTCTTCCATTGGCAAAAAGGGTGCGGATGAAGATGTAGTCCTTTTCGAGCAACGAGTGCCTTATGTACTGGGTACAAACAAATTCACCTATTCGGGCTGCATGACCAACTACCTGAAAAATGTTAAAAGTGATTCATCTTTCAAAAGATGTGTTGATGTATTTGCGGCAATGGTAATCAACGAATCTATGAAGATTCACCGCGCGCCCCTGGCCTCATCATTGTTCAATGCTGCATCTTTTCAGCAAGACCATGCTAAATCAGAGAACAAAGAAGAGGCTGAAACCGGCAAGGCCCGTCTGGCTATTCTTAAAACTGCTCTGGAAAGAATTATTGCAGCCGAAAAAGACCCCGAAACATTGAAACAGGATAATAAGAAAATGGCTGAACTGACTAATTAGCCCTTTATAATTATCAACAATATGGTCTGAATTAGTTGACTATAACTGATTGAAACTATTGCCTGTATTGCCTTTAGCTGCAACCGATTGAACATAGTTTCAACTACAACGGTTTTCACATGTAATGGGTATACCCCGCAAAAAAGAGGTGGCAGAACCACCTCTCATTATTTACATATGATACCTGCTATTTCACGCAAGATGCTCTTAATAGCATCATTTTCCTCTTCACCTGAAAAAATCAATATTCACACAATAACCGCCCGTAAAAACCAATATCAGCTTATACGTTGAATTTTATGCCTTGAGCCAATGGCAACTGGTTACTCCAGTTGATGGTGTTAGTCTGACGGCGCATATATGCTTTCCAGCTATCAGAGCCACTTTCGCGGCCTCCACCTGTTTCTTTGTCGCCACCGAAAGCGCCGCCTATCTCAGCTCCGCTGGTACCGATGTTTACATTGGCTATACCACAGTCGCTGCCCACATGAGATAAGAACTGCTCTGCCTCCCTCATATTCAGTGTCATGATAGATGAAGAAAGCCCTTGAGGAACGCCGTTTTGCATGGCAATGGCCTCATCAATAGTCTTGTACTTCATGAGGTAAAGAACAGGAGCGAATGTTTCGTGCTGAACAATAGCCCAATCGTTTTGCACTTCAAAAACACATGGTTTAACATAACAACCGCTTTCGTAGCCCTTGCCTGTAAGCAGACCACCTGCTACCACTTCTGTGCCACCGGCATTTTTCACTTCCTTGATTGCGTTGACATAGGCGGTTACTGCATCCTTGTCGATCAATGGGCCCATATGATTTTTCTCCTCCAGCGGGTTGCCAATAGACAACTGCTTGTAGGCATCCACCAATTTCTGTTTAAAGCTATCGTAGATGCGCTCATGAATAATGAGCCTGCGTGTAGATGTGCAACGCTGACCAGCAGTACCAACAGCGCCAAAAACAGAGCCGATGAGCGCAATATTCAGGTCGGCATGCTCAGATATGATGATGGCGTTATTACCACCCAGCTCAAGTAGAGAACGGCCGAGGCGTGCTGCAACAGTCGCGCCAACTATCTTGCCCATATTGGTTGATCCGGTGGCCGATATTAATGGCATACGTGTATCCTTGCTCATCCAGTCGCCTACCTCGCGGTTGCCGGAAACAAGACAACATACACCTTCCGGAACGTTGTTGGCTTTAAAAACTTCGGCAATAATATTCTGACAGGCGATGGCGGAAATTGGTGTTTTGCTTGAAGGTTTCCAAACGCAGGTATCACCGCATATGAAGGCGATCATACTATTCCAGCTCCATACTGCCACCGGAAAATTGAATGAACTGATGATGCCCACAATTCCAAACGGATGCCACTGCTCATACATGCGGTGGCGTGGTCGCTCACTGTGCATGGTAAGGCCGTGCAACTGGCGGCTCATACCTACTGCAAGATCGCAGATATCAATCATTTCCTGCACTTCGCCCCAACCTTCCTGAAGGCTTTTGCCCATTTCGTAGCTTACGAGACGGCCCAAAGGTTCTTTATATTTGCGCAGTGCCTCGCCAACCTGCCTTACCACTTCTCCTCTTTTGGGAGCCGGCCACATCTTCCATTCGTTGAATGCCGCTTCTGAGCGTTCCACTACTTTTTCGTAAGTCTTCCTGTTTACGCCTGTAACAGAGGCTATCAGTTTGCCATCGACAGGAGAATAGGAGTTGATATTTTCGCCCCCGGCCTTAAGCCATTTTACACCTGTAGATGCGCCGTCATTTATCTTTTTTATACCAAGAATTTCCAGTACTTTATTCATTTTCATAAATCTGAGCCTTTTGAATTTAGATGCAAAATTAGACTTTTATTTTGGAGGAAGGAGGGGAATTTGATGGCCTTTTATTGAGTCTGTTATAGGTTCATTAATTTTTCCGCATATTTCCTCCGGAATTTCATACTCTGGTTGCAAATCCCTAATTCTGCAATAATATCCGCTCATGGTCCTGAAAAAAATATTCAGAAAAGGCTTATGGACACTCGCAATTTTGTTCGTTGCTGTCAACGCAATTACAGCTATCCATGCTTACAAATTCACCCATTTCAGTAATGGAGGTATTCGCACAGAAAGGATAAACCTTAGTTTTTTAAATAAAATAAAACTCTTGTTTACCGGTGTAGATAACCCCCGGCCCGTAAATACAGTAAAACCCTCCCGCGCCTACACTACCGGTATTATCAATAGTAACGTAAAGATTGAATGCTGGCACATTCCGGCTCAATCCCCAACAAAAGGCACAGTGATACTTT
The DNA here is from genome assembly GCA_903903635.1 of uncultured Bacteroidota bacterium. GTDB lineage: Bacteria > Bacteroidota > Bacteroidia > Chitinophagales > Chitinophagaceae > Nemorincola. The sequence continues at coordinate 9,620 of CAIUZK010000196.1, read as the reverse complement.
TTCATGGCTACACCAGCAATAAAAGTGAACTGATAGAACGGTCGGAAGTATTTCTGAAAAATGGTTTCAATTGTTTGCTGGTCGATTTTATGGGCTCAGGTGGTTCTGAAGGCGATCAGACCACCATCGGATTCATGGAGGCACAGGAAGTTCGTGACTGCTATAATTTCATTGATCAATCGGGCGAGCAGCATATTTATTTATTTGGCTCATCTATGGGCGCAGTCGCGGTCATGAAGGCAATAAATGACTACAAACTGCAACCACAGGGCATTATAATCGAATGTCCGTTTGGGACCATGTATGAAACCGTTTGTGCCAGGTTCCGGATGCTGAATATCCCTTCCTTTCCATTAGCATCATTACTGGTATTCTGGGGTGGCACCGAAAATGGGTTCAATGGATTTTCCTTCAATCCTGTAGCTTATGCCAGAAATATTAATTGCCCTGTACTTTTGCAATATGGAGAAAAAGACGAGCGGGTTACCCGTTCCGAAATTGATGCTGTTTTCCGCAATCTACACGGCCCAAAAACACTCATCACCTACCCACAGGCAGGGCATGATGACTACCTCAAAAAAAGCAGGGCTGAGTGGGAACAAAATGTAACTAAATTCATACTTATACACTAGTCGGGGTAAAAAACGACATTTTTCGCCGCTGTTGGTGTTCCCCACCATCAGCCTCGCGCTGGGCATCTCGCTCTTTACTACACACAAGCTAATTGAAAATGACAACCCTTATATGCACATCCCACCCCTACATCCATTCCGCCGCTTATGGCTCTTGTGCTGAGAACAGCACAAGAGCCATATTTTGAAGAGGGAAACGAAAATCTCACTCCAATATACATAAGTAGTTGGGGAGGAAAAAGAAGGGGGGAAATATCTTTTAAGAATGATAGTGAATTTGTGCTATTAGAATATATTTTGAAAACCAAAAATGAAATTATTAATTTTGATAAAGACATCACACTAAAATCTTATTACAAATTAACTACCCTTAAAAAAGGTTCGAGTAGCACCAGATTCCTCGCAGGCACACATGGCTCATCTAAAAGGTGCAAGGCATAAAGAGCAATGAAGCTTGTTTGTTCCTTGAGATGGTTATCTGATGGCACTTACTTATTTTGCACCCTGATGGAACATCAGGCCAAAAGCAAATCATTTTTTACAGTGCAGCTTACTGATTGGCATGCCAATACCAATGAACGCAGCCTGCCGTGGAAGAGCGAGAAAGACCCTTATAGAATATGGCTATCGGAAGTGATATTGCAGCAAACCCGTGCGCAGCAAGGGCTACCGTATTACCTGGCTTTTACCAATGCCTACCCTACCGTGCAGCAATTGGCTGAGGCTGATGAAAATGAGGTGTTCCGGTTATGGCAGGGACTTGGGTATTACAACCGGTGCAAAAATATGCTGGCAACTGCCCGGATAATAAAGGATCAGCTTGGAGGAATATTTCCTGATAATTATGATGGATTGATACAACTGAAAGGCATTGGCCCTTATACAGCTGCGGCTATTGCTTCCTTCGCGTTTGGCCAGCCAAATGCTGTGGTAGATGGCAATGTTTACAGGGTACTGGCCCGTTATTTTGGCATTGAGTTGCCTTTTGATACCAGCGAGGGCAAGAAACACTTTGCCGCACTGGCGCAACAATTACTGGATGTAAACAACAGTTCAGCTTACAACCAGGCCATCATGGATCTCGGCGCCACAGTATGTACTCCAAGGAAACCAAAATGCAGTGAATGCCCGCTGTCGAAAAAGTGTATTGCCTGCCGGGATAATCTGATTGAACTACTCCCCGTGAGGAGCAAAAGGATCGAGGTTAAAAAGCGCTTCTTTCACTACCTGCTGATTCATTGGCAAGATTATGTCTGGATCAGGAAACGTACAGGTAACGACATCTGGCAAAACCTCCATGAACCGTTCCTTATTGAAACTGTAACGCCCATGGAGACGGAGGATATAATTCAAACAGAAAATTTCAAAAACACAGGTCTTAATTATTCAACCATTACCTATGAAAGTAAAACTACCCAACGGTTAACGCACCAGATCATTGAAGCCCGCTTTTTCAGCCTGCATTTTTCGAAAAAACCTGCAATGAAGTCGCATGCAGGAGTATGGATGAATAAAAATGAGCTAAGAAAAACAGCATTCCCTAAAACAGTTCTTTCTTTTTTAGAAAAAAAATTATACTTTTAGAATTCATTAGGTTAGGATTTTTATTATTTGAAAATTTAGAACTACTATGAGAGGGGTAAATAAAGTCGTATTGATTGGGAATTTGGGCCGTGAGCCAGACTTACAGCATCTGGAAGGTAATATTGCCGTGGCTAAATTTCCACTGGCAACAACCGAAACATACAAGGACAAAACAGGCAACCTGATTTCGCAAACAGAATGGCACACAGTTGTACTATGGCGTGGCCTTGCCGAACTGGCCCAGAAATACCTTCATAAAGGTAGCCTGGTATATATAGAAGGACGTATAAGAACACGTAGCTGGGAAGACAAAGACAAAAACAGGCGGTTTAGTACCGAAATTGTTGGCGACAACCTGGTTATGCTGGACAAAAGAAAAGAGCATGGTGAACTTCCAAATGACGGAACGCCTCACGACCCACCGGATATTAATTTTGATAACGGCGGCATGACAGGCAACCTCACAAAAGACGACCTCCCGTTTTAAACCAAAAATTATTGCATTTTAATAATAAGGGAAAATAGTTGTTTGTTTTCCTTTTTTATAATTTTGACCATACACCAAATATTTGTTTCTTGGAAAGCACAGAAGGCGATACGAATCTTGCATCAATATTATTACAGGCTGGTCAGGGAGCATTTTCTCCTACCAACGCCACTATACTCATCTTTACAGTTATTATTCTCTTACTGGTGTCGGGCATAATTGCCGGCGCTGAAACTGCTTTTTTCTCTCTTTCAGACAAGGACGTAAATTATTTAAAAACAAAAGAAAAGCCCGGCGCCCGTGTGGCCGGTCAGTTATTAGACCATCCGAAAATGTTGCTGGCTACGATTCTGGTTGCCAATAACTTTATAAATATTGCTATTGTCATCTCGACCAATGTATTAGTTGGTACCTTATTGCCGCACGACCACAAAGGTCATATATCCATCAGTACATTATTATCTCCCAACACTAATAATATTATTGCTTTCCTTATCCAGGTAGTAAGTGTTACTTTTTTACTGGTTCTTTTTGGTGAGGTTTTACCCAAAGTGTATGCCACTCAGAACAATCTGCGGATGGCTTTGTTCTCAGCGCCTTTTGTCCGGGTATTGATGACCATCTTTGCACCAATCAGTCGCACATTGGTAAATTCAACCAGCTTTATAGAAAGTAAAATAGGTGCAAAACCAAATAAAAATATCAGTAACGAAGAATTCGAGCATGCCATAGAGCTTACCGTGGGGCACACAGCAACACGCGAGGAGGTGAATATTTTCAAAGGAATTCTGAAATTCGGGAATATTTCTGCAAAGCAGGTAATGCGCACCCGTATGGATGTCAGCGCCATCGATTTTGACATGTCCTTCAGCGAGTTAAGAGATTATTGCCTTGATGCAGGTTATTCGCGCTTGCCGGTGTATAAAGAAAGCCTTGACAAAGTTGCCGGTGTTATTCATACTAAAGACTTCCTGCCTCATATCGACAAGGACAATTTCGAATGGCATACATTGATTCGTGCCGCCTACTATGTTCATGAAAGCAAACAGATAGAAGACCTCCTAAAGGAATTTCAGCAAAAAAGGATCCATTTTGCCATAGTTGTTGATGAATTTGGCGGCACCTCGGGTATAATTACTCTGGAGGATATAATGGAAGAAATCATTGGTGACATAAAGGATGAGTTTGACGAGGAAGACCTCAACTACAAAAAGATTGACGACAATAATTTCATTTTTGAAGGTAAAACCCTGATCAATGATGTTTGCAGAGTCATTGGCATTCCATCGGATACCTACGAACCTGTCAGGGGTGAAAGTGATTCATTAGCCGGATTGCTACTTGAGATATCGGGTAAATTTCCTGCTGTAAATGAAACCATCCGGTTTGAACAATATGAATTTACAGTGCTTGCGCTAGATAGAATGCGTATACAGCGGGTTAAAGTTACCATCCATCCTGTAATTGGAGATGAGGATTGACGACAATATTGATTTTCAAAGTATTTAAAAGGTTATTTAAAGCATCAATATTTCAGGTCGGCCTTACCGGGCTTCCACCCCAAGTGCTGTTTGACTGAAGATTCTCTCCTTTCATCACCAGCGACAGCGCCTCAATATTTACATTGTCGCCTATTTCGCTGTCATAAAGAATAATGGTACGGGCACCTATACTGCATTGTTTGCCAATCTTAACCGGCCCTACTTTCATGACCCTGTCTTCAAACAGATGGGTCTGAGGTCCGCAATCCTCATTTAGCGCAGTATCGTCGCCTATGTTTACCATATCATGCTCAGTAATGTCGGTAGTATTCATCCATACGCGTTTTCCTGTCTTTACGCCCAGTAGCCGGAGCATTACAGGCAACCATGGCGTACCCTTCAGGAAATCGAGCAGGAATGGAACAGAGAGTGCCTCATAGGTAGAAGTAACCGCCTCACTGCGCCACACTTTTGAGGTCCACATGGGCTTTTGTTCGGGTTTATAAACACCTACCGAAAGCCACTTCAGCAATACGGTAACCAGGAAGGTAGGGAAACCCATAAAGAACAAATAGTAAAATGGCAGCAGCAGGGTGATTTTCCACCATGGTTTGCTTACCAGGAGATCATGGGTAAATGCAATAAATAAGATACTGCAAATAAGTATTACTGTCTCCGGCAAAATGATCCTGAGGAACTCTACAATGCTTCGTGCCAGGACTTTTGAAGGTGAAGGACGGGCAGTAAGTTCGGTAGCAAAAGTACGACTGGCCTGCCTTCTCGGCAGTGCAATAGCCGGAGACCCAAACCAGTCTCTTGCTTTCTCATTGGCCATTTGCTCTACAGTAGGCGGTGTAGACAATACCCCTATCAACATGCGCCCCGGCAAATTATAGCCCTGCGGAATCAGTGCGCTATTGCCAACAAAACTATTATTTCCAATTACTGTCTTATCCAGTATCAATTGTTGCCCCCTGACATCTGATTCACCAAGCGTAACCGCATCGGCTACAAATGCTCCTTTTCCAATTTCAAGCAATGGATGAGTAACACTGCTGGCAGTAGATATTTCCGTATTCCGGCCCACCTTGGCACCCAGCGCCCTGAATAACAGGGATATGTATACAGTGGCATAGATAGGATGCAACACAATGAGAGAGAGCGTCATTAATTGATCTGCAAACCATTTACGCACATAAAACCAGCTATAAATGGGGTACTTACCCGGTTTAATGCCCCATTGCAATACTCTGGTCAAAACCACAGTAACTAAAGTAAACACGATGATATAGCTCAAAGCCAGGGATGGCGTGACCAGCAGATAACTGAAGTCGTAATCGGGAGTTGAGTTGTCAAGATTATTAATAATGATAATAGTAGGCAGCAGCGGCAATAACACTACAAACGGGAATATGAGCAACGATAAGGAAAAGATAATCGTATACTGCATCCGCTTTCCATTTGAAACATGGAGAGGTTGCGGCAGGTCCTCTATTGCTTTCTTTTCTTTTAAGGCTGCCGGGCTACCCTGCCATATTTCTCCCGACTTAATTGTTTTCCCGTCCTGCAGCAAACTCAGATCCTGCAATTCGCCCCAGGCTTCAATGGTTGCACCGCCGGCAATAATAGCACTGCTGCCAATATAGGCATGGTCGCCAAGATGTATGCTTCGCAACTTAAGCATTCCATCTTCAACATAGGCGTTATTAAGTATTACCTGCGAACTGATACTGACATCACTACCAATGGTCACCAGATCTTCTGCACCTATGGTAAATGCGGCAAGCTGAGCATCCTTGGCCACCTTTACACCCATTTTGCGCAGGAAGGCGCCATACAATGGCGTACCATTTAAAAACTGCGAGGGAAGTAACCGCTGCATAGTTTTCACAAACCACCACCTGAAATAATAGGTACCCCACAATGGATAATCACCCTCCTTCATTTTACCAATCACCAGCCATTTTACAGCTATAGTAAGAAAGGAGAAGAGAGGAGGAATAAAGCAAAACAGGCATAGGGCAGTAGTAATAGCATAGGGTATATTTTTCTTTTCTTCAACAACGATATAGTACCCCAGATACGGGAAGAATATCTGGACTGCAAACAGCGCATAAAACAGCAGAAGCGAAAATGTCTGAGCTGTGCCGCATAGTAAATACCTTTTATTGGGTATTTCATTAAATACCCTCTTGGCCTTGGCCGCAGGCGCCGGTTTCGACTCCCAAAATTTCACCAGGTTACTTAGCGGTCTGTTCTGGTATATATCCTTTAATGAAGCCTGTGGTATATTGGCTTCCCTTCTCAGCCTTGACACAAAAGCTGCTGCCAACAATGAATGACCACCCAGATCAGTAAAAAAATCGTCTTTCAGTTCTATAGCTCTGTTTGGGAAAAACTTCCTTAGTGCAGCAACCACCCTTTCGCCCATGGGGGCATCCAGATCAATCACTTCATTGGTGATAGAAACCGCATTTTCAAGCAGCATGGCCGGAACCGGCAGCGCCTTCCTGTTGATCTTACCACTAGGCAGCCTGGGCATCTCCGGCAATTGCATGATAACACTCGGAATCATGTAGGCCGGCAATACTTTTGCCAGTTCACCCCGGATGTGCTGCTGATTCATGGTTATCGGGTCATCGCAAACCACATAACCAGCAAGATGGTCCTGGCCGTTAATATCTTTTTTTACAGCTACTGCGGCAGCGGCAATATCCGGCAGATTGCTTAACTGGTTTTCAATTTCACCAAGCTCAATCCGGTAGCCACGTAATTTTATCTGATCATCAAACCTGCCCTGAAAATCAATGCTGCCATCGGGGTTGATGATTGCGGCATCACCGGTCCGGTATAAAATATCTCCCGGCAATTCACTTAATCCGGCAGGTTTTTGAACAAATTTCTGAGCCGTTAATTCAGGAAGATTGATATAACCTTTACATACTCCGGCTCCGGTAACAACAAGCTCTCCACGCTCTCCCACCGGGAGCAGGTTCAATTGTTCATCAACCACTGCAAGGTTATAATTGGGCAACGGTATGCCTATAGTTATCGCATCTCCAGGTTTTAATGCTATAAGAGTCGCTGTTACGGTAGTTTCGGTAGGCCCATAGCTATTATAAAACTGCCTGGAAGGCACCGACCACCTGGCCAGAACCTGTGTAGTACATGCTTCTCCTCCGGCATTCACAATTCTCAAGGATGGTATATCATCCTCCATCACGGCAAGCAGACTTGGCACCGCATGCAACACTGTTATCCGCTGTGTCCTCAGTACCTCATCCAGTTCATCGATTGACTTTGCAGTAGCAGCATCGGCCACCCATAAGGTAGCTCCGGCGAAATAAGATATCCACGTCTCCTCGCACCACATATCGAACGATACCGAAAATCCCTGGTATACATTATCCTCGCTTCTTATCTCAAGTACTGTTTGCTCCGCCCTTACCAGGTGGCATATCTGGCGATGAGCGATGGGGATTCCCTTAGGTTTACCGGTACTACCCGATGTATAGAGAACGTAAGCCCAATTATCCGGTGCAGCGCCCCTTGTTATGTAAATTAGTTCATCTGATTTCGGAGCTGGTATTACTGTAAAAACCGGACATGCCAGGTTAAGTTTCTCATCGCTGATGTAACCTTTAGCTCCAACTTCATTCAGCACTGTTTCTACCCGCTCTGCCGGCATTTCTCTGTCCAGAGGCACATAGGATGCCCCCGCCTTAACAATACCCAGCACAGCTACATGCAATTCGATTCCACGTGGCCACCATAATCCTACCGGGTCGCCAGGCTTAATGCCATTCTGATACAGATAATCAGCTACTGCATCACTCCATCGGTCTAATTCAGCATAAGTAACTGATTTGTCCAAAAAAATCAGCGCAGTCTTATTGGCATGATTTTTTGCCGATGTTCGAAAAATATCAGCAAGTGTTTCTTCATGCAGAAGGTCTGGGCGACTGGCGCCAAGTACAATGCTGGATTTCATAATTATAGTTGCCGGAATAACTTAAAATTTAAGCGAAAAGTACAACAATTCCAGCGCTAAGCACACATTTTTTTTCAAATTTAACCTCACATTGGATGTTCATTACCTGACTGATTTTTTACAATTAATAAAAGTTTTGGTTACTACGGAGCAACAGCTAACTGATTCTGCATTATTTTCAAGCTTATATGTACTTTGCAATTTTATAATTGACTCCTGCTTTTTACATTTGCACATCATGACTCCCGAAAGAACCACAAAAATAACAAGGGTACTGAATAACCGTCAACCAGGGCTAATAGTAGTACTTGAAAATGTTCATGACCCCCACAATATATCGGCTGTATTAAGAACATGTGACGCGGTTGGCGTGCAGGATGTTTTTGTGCTTACCACAATTATACCCCGTCATAAAAGATTTGGCAAAAACAGTGCCGCAAGCGCAGATGGCTGGCTAACCATTCATCAGTATGAAAATACTGCTGAATGCATGGAAGCTGTAAGGAAAAAGTGCGATAAGATATATGCCACACATCTGGGCGTTCAATCTCATTCGTTATACGACCTAAATCTATCTGAACGCGTAGCCCTTGTGTTCGGGAATGAACATGCAGGGGTTACCGAAGAGTGCCTCAGTTATTGCGATGGCAATTTCATTATTCCCATGGCTGGTATGGTTCAATCATTAAATATCTCGGTAGCTTGCGCCATCACACTTTATGAAGCATTCAGGCAAAGACTGAACGCCGGATATTATGATGGATCACCTAAATTACCTGAAAATGAATGGAATGACTTGGCGAAAAGGTGGAAAATGTATGACCACCAGGCGTGATCTATTTTAATTCGACTTTTGGCGGTTCTATTTCGTCTTCCATCAAATTTTCTGGATGGGCTTTAAGCTCTATTTGAGCCCTGGCGATCTCTGCTTTCCTTATCGTAATATCCGATTTATTCCGGTAATTGATCGATTTTATGGTGGGCTTACCTGTTCCGTCTGCCTGAACGTTAATTTTGATCTGGCAATAGTACTTTATAGTGCTATTCTTATCATAATCATACAAATTGATCTCGAACGAATTGTCGCCTGTATTCCATCCATCTCCCATTTACTGTAGTTGCAGTCACTATATACATACCCGGCGCTACATTCAGGTTCAACTCCGTTTCTTTATTAGTGGTGGTGGTAAATACCTTGATTGCTTTCCCGTTCTTAAGTCGCGGCCGAGTAGTCTCTCGAAGCGTGGCTTCTGTGCGTTAGGAACGATGATGAAATAAGTTCCACCATCTTACTCGTTCTATCCCATTTTTATTTCGTTGTAAAAGTCTTTAAATAATTCATTATTCGCAGATTTTACGCCTCATAAAACATGCCTTCGCTAAAGCTATGGCAGTTAATAAAAGAAATATAACTTCGCAATATGGTGGAACTTATTTCATCAACG
>CAIUZK010000195.1 GCA_903903635.1 uncultured Bacteroidota bacterium | reverse complement strand
CAGTTACAGACCAGGAAAGAAGGATAAAGGAGGCTTAAACAGGCTAAGTAGTTGAATGTGGGTAAAAAAAATTAACGAAATCTATTTTTTAAAAATAAATTAAACTATCTTAGTCGCAAAATTGGATTGAGACAGGTTAAAAGTGATGCAGAAAGTGTATCATTTCGTGCCTGTTTATTAGTGCAATTATTAGATGTAGATGAATAAAAAGAAGCATTTTAATTTTTTTATCTAAAGCAAAAGACTATGACATCAAGGAATCTTTACACTGAACAACAAATTGCGGGAAACAATGTTAAAAGGACAGGATTAATGAGCACCCTGATTCTGGCTGGCATGTTGTTGTTTGGCGTACAGGCTATTGCCCAGAATTATGTGCAGGTTGCCAATGCCACAGGCACTACCGTTAATTACAACGGTATAGGAGTTACCGTGACTTATTCAGGTGTTGCCTACCCATTTGCTCCTTGTGGGGTAACCGCAGGTAACTATGATTTTACTGGTGGTGCAGGTACTGCAACGTTCACATTTTCGGCTCCGGTAGGATCTGTGAAAGTACCCGTTACTTTTGGGTCAGGAGGCACTGCTGATGATGTACATTTTGTTGTGAATGGCGCCAGCTATACCTTGACCAGCGCCAATTTTGCAGGCGGTTCCGGTTCAACATGCGGCGACCCTACCCTGGCAACGATATCGGGAGGAGACATAACAAATGCCGGAGACTTTGCCGGAACGCCTAATGGAACACTTATCATACCAGGCCCGGTAACCTCTATTACAATGACCAATTTAGGCGCTAATGCCTGTCTTTTCGGTATATTATTTACCCCCAATAATTATTATCATATATCCACCGTGGGAGGTCCAACCAGTATTGGTGGCAATAGCGTATTGGTTACCACAGGTGGTAGTGCAGCGGGTGTTCCTTTTTATCCATGCGGAGAGGATGCATCTTCGCCGTTTTATTTTACCAGCGGCGCTGCCGGTTCATTTACATTTACATTCGGTACTCCGGTAACAGGTGTAAATGTACCATCTCTTTTTGCTTCTGGCGGTACAATAGCACAAGAACATTTTGTTGTTAACGGATCAGGGGTTACGTTGACAGCAGCTAACCTTCTTGGGAATGTTTTGCCAAATTGCGGCGATAATACGCTGGCATCTATATCAGCAGGAAACCTTGCTAATACAGGAGATTTTGGTGGTACTCCCAACGAGGTTGTTTCGTTGACCGGCGCTGGCATCAACAGTGTCAGTGTACAAAATGTTGCTGTAGGTGCGAATTACCCGGCTTTCGGATTTTTCTTTACCGGATCTTCTGCGGCACTTTCTTTTGATAATTCCAGTCCACAGTCAATGACTTTATGTACCAGTGCCGGAGCGACCGACATTACGTCCAAACTTGCGGTAACAGACATAAATCCAAGTTCTATTCTGACATGGAGTACCGTAGTTGGCCCTTCTCATGGAGCTCTGGTTCTTGGAGGTACCCAAAATTCTACGGGAGGAAGTGTAACCCCGGTGGGATACACTTATCAGCCTACTGCGGGATATTCAGGTAATGATGGTTTTATTATGCAGTGTTCGGATGGAGTAAACACCGTTACCACAATGATTAATGTAACGATGGTACCCACACCCAATCTGACCAACTTCGGAACCGTAGTATCAGCCAATCCGTGCCAGGGAAACGGCGCAGTGGTTACGCTTAATTCAACCACTTTAGCAGCCGGAATATATACTGTTACCTATAGTCTTGCCGGAGTAGTTTCTTCAGCCGGTAATGTGGCATCAATAACTATGGCAGCGAATACTGGTAATTTCACAACTGTACCCCTTGGCGTTTCCGGTGGTGAAAATGTTGTGATTACAGCAATCAGTAATGCATGTGCCAGTGCCGCTCCCGGTGCAGGATTTATTGGTGGATTTACTATTAATCCCAGTCCTATGACACCAACAGTTCCCGGCGCTTTATGTAACGGTAGTACTATGGTAGCAACAGATGGTTCTGCGGGTGGAACTTTCACTTCAAGTAATCCAGCCATTTTTACAGTAGGTGCAACCTCTTTTGGAACTGCTACTGTTACAGGTACGGGAGTAGGAATAGCTACTGCAACCTATACTTTAATTGCTACAGGATGTTATGCTACAGTTCCGGTTTCCATTAATACTCAACCTACAGCTATTACCGGCAGCATAATGGCTTGTACCGGAAGCACTACAGGTCTGGCAAGTTCACCAGGTGCCGGAACATGGGCAACCAGTAATGTCGGTGTTGCCACTGTAGGTGGTACTGGAGTAGTTTCTGGAGTGACTGCAGGTACAGTTACCATATCTTATAGTATCGGAGCATGCTATAGTTTATGGCCTATGACAGTATATCAGACACCACTTCCAATAACCGCTTCTACTTTTACTGTATGTACAGGTCTATCGGTTCCTGTTGCAAGCGGTACAACAGGAGGTATTTTCAGTTCAAGCAATTCATTACAGGCATCATTAACAGCAACAGGTGGACCAGGATCAGGTACGGCGAATCTTAACGGCGTCTCTGCAGGTAACCCTACTATTACTTATACTGTCCCAAGCGGATGTGCAGTTACTCATGCTGTGACCGTAAATACTACTCCAAGTGCTATTGCAGGTGCAAACAGTGTTTGTATTGGTTTCAATACAACATTAACAGATCTTTCACCGGCCGGTACATGGACGAGCAGTAATCCACTACTTGCTACCATAGGTGCAGCAAGCGGTATTGTAAACGGTGTTGCAGCAGGATCACCTAATATTACCTATACAGATCCCAACGGTTGTTTTGTGATACAATTATTTACAGTTAATCCAAATCCGGCAGCAATAGGCGGATCGCCATTTACTGTATGTACAGGATTTACCAATACAGTAACGGACGTTACACCGGCAGGAACATGGAGCAGCAACAACGCAGGTCTGGCATCGGTGAATGCGGGTACGGGAGTTGTGACAGGTAACTCAATTGGAGTTCCTACAATATCATACACACTGGCAACCGGATGTTATGCCATTCAATCTTATACAGTAAATCAAACACCGGTTGCTACTACAGGAACCAATCAGGTGTGTATAGGTTTAACGACCACATTAACCAACACAACAGGTGGCGGAACATGGAGCAGCAGTGACGGAGCTAAAGCTACAGTGGTAGCAGGTACCGGTGTTGTTACAGGCATTGCCGCAGGAACAGTAAATATATCATATATACTGGGTACAGGCTGTTATGCTTTGTTCCCAATGACAGTTAATGCTAATCCGGCAGCAATAGGCGGACCAAATGCAGTTTGTGCAGGCGCAACAATAACCGCAACGGATGCCACGCTACTCGGCACCTGGAGCAGCAGCAATACCGCGCTTGCTACAGTGGGAGCCGCTTCCGGAATTATTACCGGTTTATCAAGCGGAGTTCCGACAATATCTTATACAATAACAGCAACAGGTTGTTATGCAACAGAAGCTGTAACGGTTAATGCAAATCCGACCGCAGTAACAGGCACAACAGGTATATGCGTAGGCAGTACTTCTACATTAAGTTCTACTCCTGCCGGTGGTACATGGACCAGTTCTAACGTACCGGTTGCAACAATAGGTGCCGGAAGCGGTATTGTTACAGCAATATCAGCAGGAACTTCAAATATTACTTATTCATTAGGCACAGGTTGTTATGCAGCAACAACAGTTACTGTTAATCCTCTGCCATCGGCAATTGCCGGTACGGCATCAGTATGCGTTGGTTCAACAACCGTACTTACAGATGGCGGCGGCGGTGTATGGACAAGCAGCAATCCTGGTATTGCTACAATTGGCGCAGGTACAGGTATCGTTAGCGGAGTAACTCCGGGTAACAGTACTATTACTTATACCTTGCCTTCAGGTTGTACAGCAACAATAATAGTTACCGTAAATCCGAATCCAGCTTCAATATCAGGTACTGCCAGCGCGTGTATAGGTGCATCAAGTACATTGAGTGATGGTACAATAGGTGGTTCATGGTCTTCAAGCAATACATTAATAGCAACAGTTGGCGCGCTTACTGGTACAGTAGCAGGTGTAGCTGCAGGAAATGCAACGATCACCTATCTGATGCCAACCGGTTGTATTGCTACCACAACATTTACAGTTAATCCATTACCCGGAGCAATTGCAGGAACACTTGCAGTTTGTACCGGAGCAACAACTTCATTGACAAACCCAACAGGCGGTGGAACATGGAGCAGTAATGATATTACAAAAGCAACAGTTGTGGCCGGTACCGGTGTAGTAACCGGAGTAGCTACGGGTAATCCGGTTGTATCTTATATGTTAGGTACAGGATGTTATGCAACCGCAACCTTAACAGTAAACCAGACACCGGTAGGAATAACAGGAACAGCAAATGTATGTGTTGGTTTAAATACAACATTAGCTGATGCAACAGCGGGACCCGCAACATGGAGCAGCAGTAATACTGCATTGGCTACCGTTGGTGCAGGTACAGGAATTGTTACCGGTGTTGCAGCAGGTACACCTAATGTAACTTATACTATCAATGCAACAGGCTGTTATGCATTTACGCCGGTTACTGTTAATCCAAACCCGGCAGCAATTGGCGGAACAGCAGTAGTGTGCGTTGGTTCAACGGCCGTACTTACAGATGCAACATCAGGTGGAACCTGGAGCACAAGCAATGGCGCATTGGCAACAGTGGGCGCTACCACCGGACTTGTAACAGGAGTATCGGCAGGTAACCCTGTGATTACATATACATTGCCTACAGGCTGTATCAATGTAATTACAATTACAGTGAACCCATTACCAGCAGCAATCTCTGGTCCAACCAACGTATGTACCGGATTTTCAATTACACTTAATGATGCAACAGGAACAGGTACCTGGACTTCAAGCAATCCGGCATTGGCTACCATAGGTTTAGGTACAGGTATTGTAAACGGTTTGATTGCAGGAGTACCTGTAATGACTTATACATTAGCTACCGGTTGTTATGCAACCTATCCGGTAACAGTTAATCCAACACCTGCGGCAATAACAGGAGTTATAGTAGTGTGCGTTGGTTCAACAACCACACTTGCAGATGCGACATCAGGCGGTATCTGGAGCAGCAGTAACGGAGCACAGGCTACGATTGGAGCAGGTACAGGTACAGTTGCCGGAGTATCGGCAGGTAATCCAAACATGACCTATACCGTTGCAACAGGTTGTTACGTTACAACACCAACGACAATCAATCCATTGCCGGCGGGTATAACAGGGGTAACCAATGTTTGTATTGGTTTGAATACTACTCTGGCAGACGGAACACCATCAGGTAGCTGGACAAGCAGCAATACAACACAGGCAACAGTAGGCGCTCTTACAGGAGTTGTAAATGGCCTTGTTGCAGGTACACCAATTATTACTTATACACTACCTACAGGATGTTATACAACAACACCAGTTACCGTTAATCCAAATCCAACAGGAATAACAGGTACAGGAACCGTATGTACCGGATTTACAACGACTCTGGCATCAACACCAGGCGGTGGTACATGGAGCACAAGCAATGGCGCTATCGCAACAGCAGGAGCCGGAACAGGAGTTGTTTCAGGTATTGCAGCAGGTAATGCTACAATAACTTATTCTCTGTCTACAGGTTGCCTTGCAACAACAATTGTTACAGTTAATCAGACTCCGGCAGCCATCACAGGTACTACTAATGTATGTATCGGATTGACAACAACACTTAACAGTGCAACTTTATTAGGAACATGGTCGAGCGGCAATCTATCGCAAGCTACAGTAGGCGTTACCGGTATTGTTACCGGTGTTGCAGCGGGTGTTCCGATAATATCTTATACAATGGCAACCGGATGTTATGTAACCACACCGGTTACCGTTAATCCCAACCCGGCAGCTATTACAGGAACCAATACAGTATGTACAGGATCAACAGTTGGCCTGGCTAATACAACCGCAGGCGGTACCTGGAGCAGCAGTGATGCAACCAAGGCTACTATTAATGCAGCTACAGGAGTTGTAACCGGTGTAGCAGCAGGCAATCCTACAATGACCTATACACTGGCAACAGGATGTCTTGCAGTTTATCCGATGACGGTAAATACAACCCCAGCGGCTATTACCGGAATAACGACAGTATGTACCGGGTTTACTACTACACTGTCCAGCGCTACTTTATTGGGTACATGGACAAGCAGTAATACAGCAGAAGCAACAGTAGGGGGTGGTACAGGAATTGTAAATGGAGTATCAGCAGGTACGCCAACTATTACTTATACAATGGCTTCAGGCTGTTATGTTACAACTAATGTTACAGTAAATACCACACCTCCTGCAACCACAGGTACTGCCAGTGTATGCGTAGGTTTAACTACTGTACTCAGCAACACGCTTGCAGGTGGAACATGGTCATCAACCAATCCTGCAATGGCAACAGTTGGAGCCGGTACAGGTATAGTTACAGGTTTTGCTACAGGTAACCCTGTAGTTTCTTATACAATGCCAACAGGCTGTTACACATTAACTAATATTACAGTTAACCCAACACCTGCAGCAGTAACAGGCCCCGGAGTAGTTTGTGTTGGTTCTAATATTACCATGAGCGATGCTACTGCAGGCGGTATATGGAGCAGCGGAAACACATCAACAGCAGTAGTGAATGCAGCTACCGGAGTGGTAACAGGCGTTGCCGCCGGTTCGGTTAGTATCATTTATACACTGGGAGCAGGTTGTACAGCAAGTACAACAATAACTGTTAACCCGGTACCAAATATTACCAATTTCACATCAACCATAGCTACATCGGAATGCGTTGGTCTTGGCGGCACAGTAACAGTAACTTCGAATACACTAGGTGTTGGCGCATTTACAGTTACTTATAATTTGTCAGGAGCTAATGCAGCAACCGGAGTAACCGCAACCCTGACAATGGGTGCAACCAATGGTACCTTTACTATACCATCAGCATCATTATCGGGCACAGGGTTTACAACAGTAACCATTACCGGAATTTCTAACGGATTTGGTTGCACAAGTATTCCATTATCTAACAATACATCGACCTTCTCAGTATATCCGTTGCCAACAGTATATAATGTAACAGGCGGCGGTGGCTATTGCGCAGGTGGTACAGGAGTACATGTATACTTATCGAACTCAGTAGGCGGTATTAATTACCAGTTATGGAATGGCGCGACTGCAGTAGGCGCTCCAATGGCAGGAACTTTCTCAGGTCTTGACTTCGGTTTGATAACAACAGCATCAACTTATTCAGTAACAGCTACTAATGCAACAACAGGTTGCAGCAACAACATGTTTGGTTCAGTAACGGTATTCATCAATCCGTTACCAACCAATACATTTACTGTAACCGGTGGTGGCAGCTATTGTGCCGGTGGTACAGGCGTTGCAGTAGGATTGTCGAGTACACAGGCGGGCATCAGCTACCAGTTATACTTAGCTGGTGTTGCAACAGGCAGTCCGATTTCGGGAGCCGGTGCAGCAATCAGTTTTGGATTACAGACTTCAGCCGGTGTTTATACAGTAGTGGGTACCAACACAACAACTTTATGTACAAGTACGATGACCGGTAGCGCTACGGTAGTAGTCAATCCATTACCATCAGCTATAGCAGGTATATTGTTAGTATGTCCTGGTCAAACAACCACATTAACAGATGCATCTACAGGCGGTACATGGAGTTCAACTACTCCAGGTGTTGCAATAGCAGGCGCTGCAACAGGTGTTGTTTCAGGAGTTTCGGCAGGTACAGCGACAATAATTTATACATTACCAACAACATGTTCAATAAGCGCAGTTGTTACAGTTAATCCATTACCATCAGCGATTGCCGGTCTGACCAGCGTATGCGCAGGTTCAGCAATTACACTTACCGACCCAACAAGCGGTGGTACATGGACAAGCAGTAATACATTGCTGGCTACAATTAATATTACAACAGGTATTGTCAGTGGTATCGCAGCAGGTACACCTACAATTACCTATACATTACCTACAGGATGTTTCGTTACATTTAATATTACAGTTAATCCTACGCCGGTTGCCATTACAGGTGCAACAAATGTTTGTATAGGTTCAACAACAACATTGGTTGATCTTACATCAGGCGGAACATGGTCAAGCAGTGCAGCAGCAGTTGCAACTATCAATGCAGGTTCAGGCCTTGTTACCGGTGTAACAGCAGGAACTGTAACCATGACCTATACACTTGCAGCAGGTTGTTATGCCACATATGCAATGACAGTTAATCCGGTACCGGCAGCAATCGCAGGTACATTTACTGTATGTAACGGATCGACAACAACACTCACTGATGCCACAACAGGTGGTTCATGGTCATCGAGCAATATAGCAATAGCTACTGTTGGTGTTGGCTCGGGAGTTGTTACAGGTGCAAGCGTTGGTACTGTCACAATTACATATACATTGCCGGCAGGTTGTTATGTTGTAACAAATGTTACTGTTAATCCAATTCCAGCCGCAATTACAGGTACAAATAACGTTTGTAGCGGTTTAACTACTACACTTAGCGATGCCGTATCGGGTGGTACCTGGTCGAGCAGTAACGGTGCAGTAGCAGCTATAAATGCAGCAACCGGAGTTGTAACAGGTGGTACTGCAGGATCTGCAACCATCACATACACTCTGCCAGCAGGTTGTCTGACAACATTTGCTTTCACAACCAATCCACTTCCATCGGCCATTACAGGTACAGGCAGTGTTTGTATCGGTTCAACAACCACATTGGCTGATGCTTCTACAGGCGGTACCTGGAGCAGCAGTAATCCGGCACTTGGATCTGTTGTTGCCGTAACAGGAGTTGTTACAGGTGTTGCCGTAGGTAACCCGGTTATTACTTATACATTGCCAACAGGTTGTCTGATCACAACCATAGTTACAGTTAATCCATTGCCTGCAGCGATCACAGGTATCACATCTGTTTGCGCAGGCTTAACTACTACATTGTCTGACGCGTCTGCAGGTGGTACATGGTCTACCAGTAACCCGGCTCTTGCTACCGTTGTAGCAGGTACAGGTGTTGTTTCAGGTATATCAGCAGGTAACCCAACGATAACCTATACTTTACCTACAGGTTGTCTTATAACAACTCCAATAACAGTTAATCCTTCTCCTGCCGCAATATCCGGTTCAAATACCGTATGTGTTGGCTTTACCACTGCACTAACCAATGCAGTAACAGGTGGTAGCTGGAGCAGCAGTAATCCTACACTTGCTTCAGTAAATGCCGTTTCAGGTGTTGTATCCGGTCTTGTAGTAGGAACTCCGATAATTACCTACAATTTACCTCCGGGAGGTTGTATTACTACCATGATGGTTTCAGTAAATCCACAGCCGGTTGCCATTACAGGTACATTGTCTGTGTGCGCCGGATCAACTACTACACTCAGTGATGCTTCTACCGGTGGTAGCTGGAGCAGTGCAAATACAAGTATTGCAACTGTAAATGCAGGATCGGGTGTTGTAACAGGGGTAGGCGCAGGAACAGTAACTATTTCTTATGCATTACCGGCGGGTTGCTTTGTTACTGCAACAGTAACCGTTAATCCAACCCCGGTTGCAATAACAGGTACAAATTCAGTGTGCGTAGGTTTGACAACAGCATTGGCTGATCTGTCAACCGGTGGTACATGGAGCAGCAGCAATGTTGCCCAGGCAATAGTTAATGGCGTTACCGGTGTTGTTACGGGAGTATCAGCAGGTACACCAATTATTACTTATACATTACCGGTTGGAAGTTGTTATACCATTTATGGAATAACAGTTAACCCGCTTCCGGCTTCAATATCAGGTTCAACAGTAGTTTGTGTTGGCGGTAGTTCAACACTTACCGATGCATCAACAGGTGGTTCATGGACAAGCGGTAACCCTTCATTAGCATCTATTGGCGGAACAACCGGTATCATCACCGGTATTGCCGCAGGTACATTGAATTATACTTATACATTGCCAACGGGTTGTATTACAACAACGGTTGGTACAGTAAATGTATTACCAACCATATATAATGTTACAGGAGGTGGAACCTATTGTGCCGGTGGCACAGGCGTAACTATCGGTCTTAATGGTTCAACGATTGGTGTAAATTATCAGTTGATGAATGGCGGCGCTACAGTAGGTTTTCCAATAGCCGGTACAGGATCTGCACTGGTGTTTGGACCAATATTTATTGCAGCTACCTATACTATAGTAGCAACAAATGCTACAACATCCTGCCAAAGCAATATGAACAGCAGCGCTACAGTAACAGTATCAGTATTGCCTACAGTATTTAATATGACTGGCGGCGGCGGATATTGTGCCGGTGGTGCAGGAATGGCAGTAGGCTTAAACGGATCAACATCGGGCGTTAATTACCAGTTGTTCTATGGGATCTTACCTATTGGTACACCATTTGCAGGCACAGGTGGTGCATTTAGCTTCGGTGTATTCAGTGGTGCAGGAACCTATACAGTTGTAGCAACAAATGCATCAACAGGTTGTGTAAGCAATATGGCTGGTACTTCAGTTGTTGTTGCCAACCCACTGCCTACAGCATATAATGTAACAGGCGGAGGCAGCTATTGTACAGGTGGTACAGGCGTACATGTGAATCTGAGCAACTCAACTGTTGGTGTTAACTATCAATTGTTAATTAGCGGATTACCGGTAGTCGGCGCTATTCTGCCAGGTACAGGTTCTCCACTTGACTTCGGATTAATTACCACCGCAGGTAATTATACAATTCAGGCGACTAAGGCTACTACATCATGTACCGGTCTGATGACAGGTGCAGCATCGGTAGTAATCAATGCATTGCCAACAAATACATACACTATTGCTCCCGGAACGAACTCATTCTGTACCGGTGGCAGCAGTGCAGCAATTACGCTCAGCAGTTCACAGACAGGTGTAAACTACCAGTTATATAATGGATTGACTCCAGCAGGAGTTGCAATACCAGGTACAGGTGGCTTACTGACTTTTGCTCCTCAGGTAACCGGCGGAACATATACAATTATCGGTACTAATGCTATCACAGGTTGCACCAACACTATGACCGGTACATCAGTATTGACAGCATTGGCACTGCCAAGAGTATTCCATATAGTATCAGGAAGCGGTGGCGCTGTTTGTCCGGGTTTAAGTACCACAATTTCACTTGACTCTACATTAGTGGGTACCAACTACAGGCTGGCAATTGGCGGGGTAGCTACAGGCGTAATATTAGCAGGTACCGGTTCAGGTATTACATTTACCGCTATTAGCGCACCTGGTACATATACCATTGTTGCTACCTTAAATGCAACAAGTTGTCCTTTGGCAATGTCAGGAACAGCTACGGTAAGCAATGTACCGGCTCCAACAGTTTATAATGTATTGGTAAGCGGCACAACAACAACTTATTGCGCAGGTGGTACCGGTCTGGCAATTACTTTAAGTAACTCAGATATAGGTATCAAGTATCAACTCTTTAATAACGGAACTACAATGGGTGCGCCAATCAATGGTACAGGCGCAGGCCTTAACTTTGGTTTGCAACTTGCAAGCGCGTTCCCTTACAGTGTAGTAGCTACCAATCTCGCAACAGGTTGTACCGCCAATATGAATGGTACTCCAACAATTTCTACGCTTCCATTACCTACTGCATATAATGTGTCGAGTGGTGGCAGCTATTGTGCCGGTGGTACAGGAGTAAATATTACATTAAGCAATTCGGCTCCAGGTATTACCTACCAGTTGATGAATGGTATTACACCGGTTGTCGGAGCAGTATTACCAGGTACTTCATTCCCGCTTAATTTCGGTCCGCAGACAGCAACCGGCATTTACACAGTAATAGCAACAAATACAACAACAACATGTACTAACACAATGACCGGTTCGGGTGTAATCACTATTACTCCGGCTCCGGCTCCATTCCCAATCAATGGTAGTGGTACTTATTGTGCAGGTGGTGTTGGTATCCCTGTTACACTTACTGGTTCTGCAACCGGTATCAATTATCAGTTGCTGGATCCTATTGAAGGAACACTTATTGGTGGTGTGGTATCTGGTACAGGTGGTGTTATCTCGTTTGGTAATATTACCGTAGGTTCTCTTGATACATTTGTAGCCCGTGCAACAAGTACAGTTACAGGTTGTATAGCTATCATGCCAGGTAGCGCAATTATTGGCCGCAATGCATTACCAACTGCATATAATGTTACCGGTGGCGGTGGCTATTGCGTGGGTGGTACTGGTGTTGTTGTTGGATTAAACGGTTCAGATACAGGTGTAAGCTATCAATTATACGTTGACGGTTTATCAGACGGTTTAGCTGTAGCAGGAACAGGTAGCAGTATCAGTTTCGGTTTAAGGACTGCAACCGGTATACGCACAGTTGTTGCTACAAGGACATCAACAGGATGTACCAACACAATGACAGGTAGCGTGGCAATTACAATCAATACATTACCAGCTATTCATATTGTAACAGGTGGCGGTACCTATTGTCCTGGTGGTCCTGGCAAGGTTGTTGGCCTTGACAGTGGTATTACAGGATTTAATTACCAGCTTTATTTAGGTACAGCACCGGTAGGCGCTGCAATAGCAGGAACTACTGGTTTGCCGGTTAACTTTGGTTTACAGACAGGAGTAGGTACTTATACCGTGATGGCAATAAATGCAGCTACAACATGCAGCAGCACCATGACAGGCACTGCAGTAATATCGCTTAATACATTACCAACTGCTTATACAGTTGGCGGTGGCGGTGGCTATTGCACAGGTGGTACAGGTTCGTTGGTTATATTAAGTGGATCTTCAATAGGTGTGAATTACCAGTTATATCTTGGAACAACTTCAGTTGGAGTTGCTATGGCAGGAACCGGTTCTCCACTTACCTTCGGACCACTTACCTCTTTAGGTTCTTACTCAGTAATAGCTACAAGCACAATTACAACTTGTTCGAATAATATGACTGGTACAGCAACTGTGTCATTGAATCCATTGCCAACTGCATACACTGTAACAGGTGGTGGCAGCTATTGCGCAGGTGGCACAGGACTTGCAATCGGCCTGAATGGTTCGGATGTAACAATCAGCTACCAATTATATAAAGACGGTGTTGCAGATGGTCCGGCATTAGCAGGAACAGGCAGCGCACTTTCATTTGGCCTGAAAACAGCTTCAGGTAATTATTCAGTAATCGCAACCAATTCGGTTACATCATGCACCAATTCAATGACAGGTACTGAATCAATCAGCATTAATCCGTTGCCGGTTGTTAACCTGGTTACAGGTGGTGGTGCATATTGCACAGGCGCTGCGGGAGTTCATGTTGGTCTTTCTTCATCAGATGCAGGTGTAAACTACCAGTTGATGATGGGTATAGCAACAGTTGGCGGACCAGTTGCAGGTGTAAGCGGACCACTTGATTTCGGTTACGAAACAGCTGCGGGTACTTATACAGTTGTTGCAACAAATGCGCTTACTTCATGTACATCGAATATGTCCGGCAGCGCTACAGTAACAGTAAACCCATTACCGGTTTCGACTTATGTTGTAACAGGTGGCGGTAATTATTGTGCCGGTGGTGCAGGTCTTGCAGTAGGACTATCAGGTTCTAACACAGGTATCAGTTATCAATTGTACAATGGTTCTACAGCTTCCGGTTTACCGGTTGCAGGAGCGCCTGGAGCAATCAGCTTCGGTATCCAATCTGCTGCGGGAACCTATACAGTAATAGCAACCAACATTACTACAACTTGTACAAGTACAATGTCGGGTAGCGTGGTTATTAACGTTAATCCTTTACCAATAGTAGATACAGTAACCGGTGGTGGTAATTATTGCCCAGGCGGCGCTGGTAATCATATTGGCCTGAGCAGCTCTACATCTGGTATTAACTACCAGCTTTACAGAGGCATTATCGGCCTGGGTGCACCAGTTGCAGGTACAGGATCAGGTCTTGACTTTGGTTTACAATCAGTAGTAGGTACCTACTTCGTAACTGCAACTGATCCTTCAACCGGATGTTCAATCAACATGGTTGGTAGTCCTTCAATCGGTATCAGTGCATTGCCAACTGCATATACTGTTATGTCAAGTGCAACAGGATATTGCATAGGCGGTACAGGTGTTGATATCACATTGAATGGTTCTGATGTAGGTGTTAGCTATCAGTTATATCTTGATGGTGTAGCTATGGGCAGCCCAATGTCAGGAACAGGATTTGCGCTGAACTATGGTCTTAAGACATCAGCAGGTACTTATAGCATAATAGCAACAAGCTCTGCAACTACATGCAGCGCTAATATGACAGGAACTCCATTGATTACAATTAATCCATTACCAACCCTTTATACTGTTACCGGTGGTGGCGGATATTGCGCAGGTGGTGCAGGAGTTGCTGTTAATCTTAGCGGAACTGACATGGGTGTAAACTACCAGTTGTACAGAGGCGGTACAACATCAGTGGGTGCTTCAATGTCAGGTACAGGTTATTCACTGTCATTCGGTTCAATGACAACTGGCGGAACTTATACAGTAGTTGCAACAGATGCTGCTACAGGTTGTATCAGCACCATGCTGAGCAGTGCACCGGTAATTGTTAATTCACTTCCGACTGCATGGTATGTAGTAGGTGGTGGCAGCTATTGCAGCGGAGATGCAGGTGTGCATGTTGGTATCAATGGTTCAAATACCGGAATTAACTACAGATTATACCAGGGAGTTGTACCAGTGGGCAGCTTGCTTGCAGGAAATGATTCAGCTCTGGATTTCGGTCCACAGTCGGTAGCAGGTACTTATACCGTAATCGCGACAAATCCGGTTACATCATGTACCAGCACAATGACAGGAACAGCATCTGTTTCTATCAATCCACTGCCAACAGCATTTGCTGTAACAGGTGGCGGTAACTATTGTATCGGTGGTTCAGGCGTTCATATTGGTTTGGGTGGTTCTGCAACAGGCTATTCTTACCAGTTGAAATCAGGAGCTATTTCAATTGGGGTTCCGCTTGCAGGTACAGGTGCAGCACTTGATTTCGGATATATCAGCGGAACAGGTTCTTATACTGTTGTTGCAACCAATACTTCTACTGGTTGTACAGCAACAATGACAGGCAGCGTATCTGTATCTATCAGTTCATTACCTGCAGTTTACAATGTGACCGGTGGCGGCAGTTATTGCGCAAGTACATCAGGTGTTGCAGTTGGATTGTCTAACTCAGATGCAGGTGTTAACTATCAGTTGTACAATGGTACTTCTACAGTAGGTGGCCTTGTAGCAGGTGTTAGTGGTCCGTTGAGTTTTGGTTTACATCCGGCAGGTACCTATACAGTTGTGGCTATCAATGCAGCAACAACCTGCTCAAGCAATATGACGGGCAATGCAATTGTTACGGTAATGCCATCAGTAGTTCCTTCAGTAACTGTTGCAACAGGTGTTGGAGATACAGTTTGTAACGGTACTACTGTTACCTTCTCAGCTCTGCCGGTAAATGGCGGTACAACTCCGGCATACCAGTGGTACATTAACGGTATACCTACAGGAACTACCGGAAACTCATACAGCTATGTTCCATCGAATGGTAATGTAGTAAGTGTGTTGATGACAAGTAACGCAGATTGCCCAATGCCGGCAACTGCTACAGGTGCGGTAACCATGACAGTTAGATCAAATGTTACTCCATCAGTTACCATTGCAGCTTCACCATCGAATACGGTGTGCGCAGGTACTACAGTTGATGTTATTGCAACTCCGGTTTATGGCGGCAGCAGTCCTTCTTACTCCTGGATAATTAATGGTAATCCTGTTGGAATCGGCGCAATGCATACTTACATACCTGCAGATGGCGATGTTGTATTCTGTGTGATGAACAGCAGTTATCTGTGTCTTGCTACAAATTCAGTGTTGAGTAATAATGTTACTTTCCATGTTGAAAATAACAACCCGCCAGTAGTTAAGATCAATTGGATTCCAAATGGCGGCGCTAATCCAACACAGGTATCAGCATCTGTTATCAACGGAGGAACAAATCCTGCATACCAGTGGTCAATCAATGGAGTAGCAGTACCAGGTGGCACACTAGATACACTCGGCACAGTAAGCTTTACTAGTGGTGATGCTATCAGTGTAGTAGTAACCAGAACTAATTCCTGCGGTGCATTGATTGGATATGACATGATCATTGATACTTTCGCCAATGTGAGTGTTAATCCGGTTATAGCAACAGCAAGTGATATCCGTCTGGTTCCGAACCCTAACAATGGTACATTCAGTGTTAAGGGTACATTGAGCACAACTGTAAATGAAGAAGTAACCATCGATGTAACAGACGTTATTGGTCAGGTGGTTTATTCTAAGAAGTCAGTAGCTCATAACGGAACAATTGATGAGCAGGTTCAGTTAGGTAAATCAATTGCCAATGGAATGTATATGGTGAACGTTCGTTCAGCTAATGAAACCAAAGTATTCCATATGGTTGTTGCACAATAAGTAAGTTCAGATTTACAATACGAAAAAGCGGGTTCCGGTTCGGGACCCGCTTTTTACATATCCATCAGTCTGTATGAAAAGTGTTTAGGTCATGAAAAAGCCCCCTTTTCAGGAGGCTATTTTCAAATTGAGGTAATGCGAATTATTCCAGAATTGTTCTTTTTACGTCCTCGAGTATATCCAGGGTTTCCTCTTTGCTGTTGCCTTCAGCATAAACCCTCAAAACAGGCTCAGTGCCGGAAGCACGTAGCATGATCCATCCGCCATTGTTGAGATGATACTTGATGCCGTCAGTTGATTCGATACGGTTAAAGCCATATTTGCCGAATTGGGTATAACCGCCATCTGCTGCTTTTTTAATAATGGCATTCTTCTTGTCATTATCAATATGCAGGTCGTTGCGGTCGTAATAAAAACGGCCTACAAGCTCATAAACCTCTTCGCATAATTCCTTAAGCGTCTTACCCGATTTGGTCATAAATTCATATAAAACCAGCCCGTCGTAAATACCATCGCGTTCAGGTATATGACCCTTCACGGCAATACCTCCGCTTTCTTCGCCACCTACCAATACATCGTCGTGTACCATGATCTCGCTGATATACTTAAATCCAATGGCTGTTACCTCCACAGGTATTCCATAATGTTCGCAAAGCTTTTTAACACGGTCAGTAACGGAGAATGCAATGACTACCTTACCGGTCATGTGCTTGTATTTATGCAGGTAGTTGATGAGCAGCAGGATAATGTTGTGCGCATCAACAAAATGCCCGTCGCCGTCATACAGGCCGATACGGTCGGCATCGCCATCGGTAGCAAGGCCTATTTTTATTTCGGGCGTAGTGGCTACGGTATGTGCCAGTTCTTTTAGGTTTTTGTCCAGTGGCTCGGGAGCCTGTCCGTGAAATCCGGGATTGTCGTCGCAATGCAACAATACTGCACCCGGAAGCAAACGGCGGATAACATTTTGTCCTGCTCCATACATGGCATCATAAGCCATTTTGAAAGGAGACCTTGATAATAATTCGAAGTCGAATTTTTCTTTGAGATAATTGATGTACAATTCTTCCAGGTCGATATATTCGAGTAATCCTTTTTCTTCCCAATGACCCAGTGACACTGCGGGCATAACCACCTCTTCAGGTATCAGGGCTTCAACTGCGGCAATATCCTTAGGGCTTGACGGGCCGCCATGCGCGCCTTTAAGCTTGTAGCCATTGTAGGTAGGTGGATTGTGCGATGCAGTGATAACAACCCCTTGTTGTGCGTTTAGTTTTAGCACCCCGAGAGAGATCATTGGGGTGCTGATAAAGCCCTTGGCGAGCAGCACCTTAACACCATTGCTGCACAGCACACCTGCCGCAGCTTCGGAAAACAATTTGCCACCAAAACGGCAATCGTGCCCGATAACTACGGTGGGGTTTTTGTGGTCTTTCAGCAACCAATCTGCCAGGCCCTTACTTACCCTGCCTACATTATAGACAGTGAAATCGAGGGCAATAATCGCACGCCATCCATCGGTGCCGAATTTTATTTTTTCTGTAACCATAGATTCTTTTGTGATATAATTAAAATAGATAGTTAATTCTTGTGAAGCGCAAATTTATAAAAACGTTTTGTTAGCACAGGGTTATTTAATTTTGGATAAATTTCATCAATATGTCAGCAACATTGGTTTCGATAGATCCGGCAACAGGCAAAGAGATTAAAGCATACCCGGTACATGATGATAAAAAAGTGGATTACGACCTGAAATTGGCCTTGAAGTGCTTTGAAACGTGGCGCAAAGAGCCAATTAATAAAAGAGGTGTATTGCTGAAAAGAATAGCAGCTGAACTCAGGAAGGAGAAAGATGAATTGGCCCTGCTGGCAACCACAGAAATGGGTAAACCTATTCAGCAAAGCAGGGATGAGGTGGAGAAGTGCGCTATGGTACTTGAATTTTATGCCAATGAAGGACCAAAATTCCTGGCCAATGAAATAATACCAACCGATGCCCATAAAAGTTATGTGTCCTTTCAGCCCATGGGAATTGTTCTTGCTATTATGCCCTGGAACTTTCCTTACTGGCAGGTATTCAGGGCAATGGCGCCCGCTACCATGGCCGGTAATGTAATGTTGCTGAAACATGCTTCGAATGTAAGTGGCTGCGCACTGGCTATTGAGAAAGTAATAGAGCGTGCCGGTGCACCTAAGGGACTCTTTCAGACATTGCTACTGCCATCGTCAAGGATAGAAAAGCTGATAAGTAATCCGGCAGTTGCAGCCATAACACTTACCGGTAGTACTGCAGCAGGGAGTAAAGTGGCCGAAGCTGCCGGCAGAAATCTCAAAAAGGTGGTGCTCGAACTGGGCGGCAGCGACGGATATGTGATACTGGAGGATGCTGATATGGATGTGGCGCTTGCGATAGCACTCAGGGGAAGGCTGGTGAACAGCGGGCAAAGCTGTGTATCGGCAAAGAGATTTATTGTGGTAAAACAGGTAAGAAAGGAGTTTGAAAAGAGGTTTACGGAACTTATGAAGAATGCTTCTTTCGGTGATCCTATGGATGAAAAAAGCAAGATTGGGCCAATGGCAAGGACAGATCTGCGCGATCAGTTGCACGATCAGGTACTGAGGAGCATAGCCAAGGGGGCAAAATTGCTTTGCGGCGGTGTTATACCTGATGGCCCGGGTGCATATTATCCTCCAACTGTTTTAACCAACGTTAAAAAGGGGATGGCTGCATATGAGGAAGAACTGTTTGGCCCGGTTGCGGCCATTATCGAGGCTAAAGATGAAAAGGACGCGATGCGAATTGTAAATGACAGTATCTATGGGCTGGGTGGCGGAATCATATCGAAAGACAGGAAAAGGGCTGAAAAGCTTGCGGAGACAGAACTTCAGGCCGGGAATTGCTTTGTAAACGACTTTGTACATTCTGATCCAAGGCTGCCCTTTGGTGGTATCAGGCAAAGTGGGTATGGAAGGGAATTAGGTTCATTCGGTATACGGGAGTTTGTGAATATCAAGACTGTTTATATCAAATAGGTGGATGAGCATTGTAAGTGTCATTTTCAGGAACCTATTTCAGATGAATTATCCTAACTTTATTTTCATTAACCAGAAATTGTAATAACTGATGTATACTTACCTCGCCCTTGGCGATTCTTATACGATAGGCGAACTAGTGCCTATGCATGAGAATTTTCCATTCCAGACAGTAGACCTATTGAGAAAGAATAGTATTGATGTGGCCGATCCGGTTATCATTGCTACTACCGGCTGGACTACCGATGAACTGGCTGCCTCCATCATGGAGCATAACATTATGGAGACATTTTCGTTTGTAACATTGCTTATTGGCGTCAACAATCAGTACAGGGGCCGTAGCCTGGAAAACTACAGGGAAGAATACCTGGAATTGCTGAATCAGGCTATTGCCTATGCCGGTGGAATTACCAGCCGTGTATTTGTGCTTTCCATCCCCGACTGGGCGGCAACACCTTTTGCCGAAGGAAAGGACAGAAATACAATTGCACTTGAAATAGATGATTATAATGCAGCCTGCCGGTTTATAACCATTGAGCATAAATGCCATTATCTGGACATTACACCCGGCACCAGGGAGCACGGAATGGATAAAGCCTTTCTGGCTACTGATGAATTACACCCATCGGGTAAGGAATATGGACTATGGGCGGCAGAACTTGCAGTTATGGTTGAGCGGGAATTAAAGAAGGGTGTCTGATGTACCTTATGGTAGTTGGCACTGTGGCTTGCCTTTTTTAGTTGTGCCTCATAATCAGTCTTTTTCATGGTAATTACCCCATTGGTAGTACTGTGTGGGTAAAAGGAATAAAGTATTTAAGTTTAGGTACAATTGCTTTTCTTTGGACAAAAATTATGTTATATTTGGGCAAATATTCCGTATGAAAGATAAACTTTGCCTCTTCATTTTTTCATTGCTCATATTTTCGGGTACTGCACAGTCGCAGCCGCTACAAAAAATATATACGTTTGCAGGTAATGGATATGCCGGATTCGGCGGAGATGGAAACAATGCCTCAGGTGCAACTCTTTGGGGTCCAAGAGATGTAGCTATTGATGGTGCTGGAAATGTTTACATATCTGATTTCTTCAACAACAGGGTGCGTAAGGTAAATGCCGGAGGATTGATAACTACTATTGCGGGAAATGGTATTCCTGGAAATTCGGGAAACGGTTCAATAGGTACTTCTGCTGAGATAGTTCCAAGGGGGCTGGCAGTTGCGCCTAATGGAGATCTTTATATTTCGTCGGCAGCATCGGCGGTAATTCGTAAAGTTAATTCGCTGGGTATCATAACCGCTTTTGCAGGAACAGGTGCCCAGGGATATTTTGGCAATGGCGGGCAGGCTGCAAACGCTAAGTTTAACACCCCTTCTGGTATCTGCTTCGATAACAATGGCAACCTCTATGTAGCTGATCAGGGTAATCATGTGGTAAGGAAAATTACAACTGCGGGTATAATTACTACTATTGCCGGTAATAACACAATGGGTTATTCGGGCGACGGATTCCCTGCTACAAGCGCACAACTGGATTCTCCATATGCAGTTGTTGTGGATGGCAAAGGGAATGTTTATATCGATGATTATGCCAATGATGTGATTCGTGTTGTAGATACAGCTAAGAATATCCATACGTTCGCTGGTAAATTCAGGGTATATACGAATACCGGAGATGGCGGTCCGGCTACAGATGCCACATTGAACGAACCTCGTGGTCTGGCAGTTGATGCAGCAGGTAATGTGTATATAGCCGATGCCGCAAATAATGTTATTCGCAAAGTAGACCTGACAGGAAATATTAATGCGGTGGCAGGAAATGGTACTTTCGGTTTTGGCGGAGATCTTGGTTTCGCGCTTGGCGCCAATTTGTTTAATCCTTATGGTATTGCAGTAGACGCGCAAGGCAGTATTTATATTTCTGATGCCAACAATGAAAGGATTCGTAAAACCTTCTTTACAACCATAGGTGTAGGAAACGTTAATGCACCAAATGAAATCTCAGTTTACCCTAATCCAATCAATAACTTTGTTACAGTATCCGGCCTTTCTGTTTCGGATAATGTAAGCATTTACGATGTTGCAGGACGTAAAGTGAGTGAAACAAAAGAAGTGAAAACTGCAGGATTGCAGACGTTTTTTGTAGCTGATCTGCTGGCAGGTGTATACTTTGTTAGTGTTACAGATGAGGCAGGTAATTCAAAAGCAGTAATCAGACTGGTAAAGGAGTAAATTTCATAAAAAGCTTTAAATAATAAAGGCGGCAAGTGCCGCCTTTATTATTTAACATATATTGCTGCTCTGTGAGCAGAATTAATTGATAGATACCAGTTCTAATTCAAAAATAAGATCCTGACCAGCGAGAGGGTGATTGGCATCAAGAACTACGGTCTCTTCACCAACCTCAACAATAACTACAGGGAATACATTGCCTGCATTATCGCCCATTTGTAATTCCATACCTAATTCAGGGTTCATATCGGCAGGGAACTCACTGATTGGATATTCCATTACCATGTCTTCATTGCGCTCTCCATAAGCATGTAAAACAGGGATATTCACTGTTTTCTTTTCGCCAACTGTCATATTAAGAACCGCGTCGTCGAAACCCTTGATTACCTGTCCGGCACCTGCCTGGAACTCCAGAGGTTCACGTCCCAGTGAGCTGTCGAATGTAGAGCCATCAGTTAACTTGCCATGGTAGTGAACATTAACTTTATCTCCTTTCTGTACTTGTTGCATATTTTACGTTTGAAAATTAAATAAAGGGTGCAAGTTACATTATTATAATAGATGGCAGGTTATCTTTAGGAAAAATTCTCAAATAATATGAAACCCGGTTTTTTTTCGGTAATTATTTTACTGCTGTTACAAATGCAGGTTGCAAACGCTCAATCCCTGTTTGATACGGATGTTATGCCTGCAGATGCAAAACCGGAGTTCTATATGCATTATCTGAAAAACAAAAATGTTGCCCTGATCATCAATCAGACCTCGGTTGCCGGCGACTCTTCACTGCTGGATATGCTGCTTAGCAGGCATGTGGCGGTAAAGAAAATATTTGTGCCAGAGCATGGGTTCAGGGGGGTGGCTGATGCCGGCGCTCATATAGATAACGGCATAGACAGCGCAACAAAGCTGCCCGTGATTTCGTTGTATGGCGCACATAAGAAACCAACCGCCGGAGATCTTGAAGATATAGACATTATGGTATACGATCTGCAGGATGTGGGTGTGCGTTTTTATACCTATATATCTACGCTGGAGTATTGCATGGAAGCTTGCGCCGAAAATAAAAAGAACTTTTTAGTGCTCGACCGACCCAACCCAAACGGTTTTTATGTGGATGGTCCGGTATTGGAAAAGGAGCAGAAATCATTTGTAGGTATGCAGTGTATCCCGATTGTATATGGAATGACATGTGGCGAATATGCCTTGATGCTGGCAGGGGAGCGGTGGTTCAATAATGCTAAAGAGCTGGAGCTTAAAGTAGTGAAATGTCTCAATTATACGCACAGTAAGAAGTATAAATTGCCTGTAGCCCCATCGCCCAACTTAAGAAATATGGCAGCTATTTATGCCTATCCTTCTCTATGTCTTTTTGAGGGAACTGTAATAAGTGTAGGGAGAGGCACGGATAAACCTTTTCAGCAATACGGGCATCCTGAACTGGCGGGGAAGTTTACCTATAATTTTGAACCGAAAAGTGGTTTGGGAGCAAAGAACCCTCCATATGAAAACAAGGTTTGTTATGGTGAGATAGCAGGCGATCGACCTGAAGAGGTGTTGCTCCTGACAGGCAATAAAATGTACCTCAACTGGTTGATAAAGGCATATACGGCTTACCCGGATAAACCGAAGTTTTTCAATGGATTTTTCACCAAACTAAGCGGCACTACAGATCTGGAGCAGGCAATAAAGAACAACGATAGTGAGGCAGCGATAACAGCATCGTGGGAGATCAAAATCAGGGAGTTTAAAAAGATAAGGCGCAAATACCTGCTTTATGCCGATTTTGAATAAAAAAATCAGACGATATCAGGAAGCACAAAGAGTGATAATGCAAAAATTATTAACTTGAAATTTAAATACCCTGACCGGGATATAAAATTAACGATTGCATGAAAGTGGCTACAGGCTTGATTTTCGAGGCACTATATGTTATAGTTGATAAAAAAAATAATTGCTTTTGTGGTTATTTGTAATTATTATTCTAATTTAGTACTTAATTTAAAACCACTAAAATTCATAAATATGAAAAAGTTGATCATTACTTGTACTTTGATTGCATCGGTTTCTGGTGTTTGTATGGCCCAGGTTAAAAAAACCAACAATGCAACTGCTAATAAAACAAGCTCGTCTAATGCGGCTGTAACTGCAGAATCCAAGGCTGAAAAAATTGCAAAGTCATTAGAAACTAAACTTGGTTTAAATGCTGAGCAATATAAAAAAGTTTATGATGCTGAATTCTTCTATATCAAGCAAGATGAAGTAGCCAGGGAAAATGGTGGTGTACCAGGCGAAGGTGAGTTGCAGCAAATGGCTCAGTCAAGAGATGAGAATATCAAAAGGGCGCTTACTGCTGATCAGTATACAAAATATGCTGCAATGAACTCAAAAGCAGTTGCTGCTCCAAAAAAATAATTTAGTTCGGCAAGTAATATTGACCTGAATAATTATAATTAAAAACCGTCCGGGTAGGTTCCCTGACGGTTTTACTATTTTAATATTGCTAAAACTTTCCACATCACCCCTTCCTGGAGTTCGTTGCCTGATTATTGTCTGTAGCTCAGATCGTTAATGAGCGATTCGGGCAACTGGGGCAGAGCATTGCGTGGCAATAAGAACGATGTCAATTCAGAAAGCTCTTTAAAAATGATATGGCTATCAGCAGCCCCTTTCAGGTAATCAGCTCCTGTACTGCCTCCTGTACCTACGCGTTTGCCAATAGTGCGTTGTACCATATGTATGTGCCTGTGGCGCCACATAGATAACAGTTCATCAATTTCAAGTAAGGTGGTTAATAACTCATAAGGCAACTGTAATAATGGATGGTCGCGGTAAAGCATAATGAACAGGGCGCTCCGGCTTGCATCGGCACTAAAGGACCTGTCCGGTGAATAATTTTTATCATCAATAAAAATACTATCGAACACTGTCAGGTTCTGTTGTTCTCCGGGCGATAAACTGCCTGCATAAGCTTCGCGGTACTTGCTCCAGAAGGAAGCACTATCGTGGTTCTTCCAGTAGTTTTCATCTTTTATAAAAGGCATCCTTTCCAGCCAGTTATTGATAAGTAATAATAATGGCTTTTCGGCCTCCGCGTTCTTCACCCTTTCTACATCTTCAGCAGTCAACTGCGAAAGGTAATACGACTTGCCATGTCGCTGGTCGTACTTTAACCCCAATGATGCCTCAATTATTTTGAACTGAATGCTCTGGAAGCCGGATGCCGGGCGAAGCAGGTCGCGGAAATCCAAAAAGTCGAGTGGGGTCATTGTTTCCAGTACCCCCATTTGCATCACCAGTACTTCCAGAATGCTACATATGCGTTTTAGCCGGTGTACACTATTGTATATGTCCGGCGTATTGTTTTGAATATTGGGTTGCTTGAAAATTTCACGTACAATATTCAATTCATAGATTACCTGCTTGAACCATAATTCATAGGATTGATGGATGACGATGAACAACATTTCATCATTGGCCTTTATTCCCTCCTTATCGCTTTCGGGTAACTGGGCATTGAGTATTTTATCCAGTTGCAGATATACACTGTAATAAACTGGCGGCCGGTTTTTCTTTTCCATGTGGTTTTAATGTTTTGATAATTTTTAAATCATAACTATTGGTTCGCTCAGTATATCTACCTTTATTGAAGCGAATTGAGCAAGGTCTTTGATAAGGATCTGAACAAAGATAATAGTTATGAACAGTAATTTCCTTCCCAAAATAAGTATAAAATGGTTAAATACAGCTTACAAAGCAGGCGAATTTGCCGACCTGTATGATGCTGTGGTACAGCCATTGCACGAGGAGTTATACCGCAGGCAAACTTTCGATTTCCTGGATGATCTGTCGGATGGACAGCAGTTGTTGCTTACCTATGATTATATAAGAATGCAGGTAGGGCAGGGTGGCTTTATCCAGTTTATTGAGAATGGTTATATCGGATTGCTCCCTGCGGCCATTACCCAGCTTATAAGTATTGAGGCCGAAGAAATGGCACAGGTATTGGATGATGTGCTGAAAGTTTTTGTACTGAATAAAGATATGCTCTCGAAACCTAAAACGGTAGAGGAATTTGCTCAGTTATATGATGAGTTTAAAGAGTTTGAGTTACTGGATGCCCGTTACATGGAATATAATGAGCCGACATTACACAAAATACTGGAATACATAATGGCGCATACTGATGATTTTATGACCATATCTGATGAGCCGGATACCAATTAATCAGGAGCCTAAAAGGGAGTCCTTCTGGATAATTACATACCAAACAACTGGAGCATTTCTTTAGGAACCAATAGCCCGTTCTTTTGCATTTCCTTTATATGGTTTCTTGCCTTGTCCGTTTGCTGGGTATCGTGGTATAATAGCAGCAGGTTATTATTGGCAGGGCCGTTCTTGGTGTCTTTTTTTACATAAGCCTCCAGGCAGGCAATGGCGCCGTTGAGATCTTTCTTTTCCATTGCCACCCTTGCAAGGTAAAAGTCGCACTCATAATAACCGGATGTGTTTTTTTCTTTTAAAAGGTATTTTTCTGAAGCCAGCACGGAGTCTTTTTTCTGCAACATAAGACCGTAATAAAAATTCAGATACTTTTCATCAGGGTTAAGCTGGTATGCTTTTTGAAAGAGGGAGCAGGATTTTCCGAAGTCGTCTTTATCTAGCCGGGCAGCCAGCATCATATTGGCAAATGCTGAATGGGGGGATGATTCGGCGGCTTTGGTCCAGAAGGTCAATGGATCTTCAAATGATTTCTGATGTTGGTAATTGATTGCCGCAAACAACAGGCAGACTGCTATGGCACAGAAAAATAGCTGCACTTCTTTGAGCTTATTGTTGAAAACAGATGTTTGTGACAATACCAGAAGGATACCAATAACAGGAAGATAGAGGCGGTGTTCAAACGATTGTTCATTCAGTTTGCCGGGAACAAACAGAGCCGGTAAAAGGAACAATAGGAAAACAGCAAATCCACCCAGTATCTTTTTAATACTCGCTTTCTTGCTTAGTATTATGATTACCACAAGCAGTATTATGGCAGCAAATCCATAGTAGTATACAGTATCCTGCTGAATGGGGAATACACTCAGATTGAATGGGAAAAATACCTTTCCTATGTATTGAGCAATGAGCGGAACCCTGGGAATAAAATCGTGTATTACCTGAGTAAAACTAATGTTGGTTTGAGGAGTGGCGCTTGCCCTTACCAGGAACCAGGTTGCGAAGCATGCTGTCCATACACCATATTGAATCAGGCTGGATTTGTTGTTCCACTTTTTATCGATGAAAAATACGAGTAAAACAAAGGCCACAGGGGCTGCAAATACCGCTGTCTCCTTGGTAAAGAAGGCAAGCAAAAGAAATAAAGCGGAAAAGAGCAGTGATGCTTTGTGTTCACTTTTTGCATAATCGACTGAAAAGGACAAAAACGAAAAGGTAAAAATAGCAAGCATGGTATCGTTGCGTCCCGGGATCCAGGAAACGGCCTGAGATAAAACAGGGTGAACTGCAAATAGCAGGCATAAAATGAAAGCGTGCAGTTCCTTAATATCGAGTTTTAAAAACAGCTTGAAAAGTATTAAAACAGAACCCATGTGCAGCAGGATATTGACTGCATGATAGCTGCCAATATTGTTGCCATACTCCCCGATAAGGTTGTTGAGTATCATTGAATCCATGAACAGGGGCCTGTAATAGGGATCTTTGGTGGCATCGAATAAGCCCCTGTGAAAAGAGGTAAACAGGTTACCAAGATGCTCATTGTAATCATGAAAGTCGCGGATGAAAATAGTATCGTCCAGTTCTGTAAGCCCATTGGAAAGTGATGGGAAGTAGACAACAAGCACAGTTAATGCCAGCCACAGAAAAGGGTAAGGAACTCTAAAGGCTTCCTTATTTCCTGCTATTGATGGAGATGGCCTTTTTGCAGCAGGCTCCTGGAAACTTGTTTTTTGCCCCGGTTGTTGTGTTTTTATTTTACTCACGCTATAGAAATAAATTCCACCAAATATATAAAATAGGCGGGAACCTTTGATATGCCTGAGTATAAGTTGGTTGGTTTTCTTTACGTGTATTTTGTGTTTGGCCTGCGGGCAAATATTAATTTGCCCGGTCTTTGATATCTATCAGTCATTATGGGCTGAAATAGGAGTAACTTCACTAAGATTAGATTCACAAAAAAGGAATTAGTATGAAATATATAAAGATTATTTTTTGCATTGTTTTACTGCCCCTGTTTGGTATTACGTCAAATGTTCAGGCTCAGGATGCAACTCCGGCCGGTAAAAGCGCAAGTGCCGTGCAACTGCCGGAATGGGCAGGAGCACAAAATTATGATGCCAAGGCGCATGTTTATTTCCCCGACTATTATACATTTTATGATCCGGCCCGTGGAGGGTATCTGTATTGGGATAAGGATAATTTTACCTTCTCGCCCAATAAGCCGCCATTCCTGGAGAAAGTAGATCTTGCAAAATCAAGGATACAAATTCTTAAGGGGTTAAGTCTCGACCTGCACCCTGAACGCAATTATCCCAGATACATGAAGCTCTATCCGGCCAATAACCAGGGAAATGCAAATGTTCCGGTTCCGATTCCGGGTAATCCGGCTGGGAATTAAGATTTGAATGTTGTTTACCGCCAGGAATCGTAGGGGAATCCAAATCCCCTCAAGCCAATGCTGAATCGCAAACTGTTGCCATTTACAGGGGTAACGGTAGTTTCATGGTTTAGTTCATTGGAAAATGAAGATTTCAGAAAATAGTTATACTGTAGGGACATGAAAACATGCTTGCCCAGAAGAATTTCAGAACTCAGGCCAATTATGGGCGAAATCATTACTGGCGATGAATAAGTATTAGAGATGGAATCTACATCGATGCTAGGCATAGTGTACAATGATATGCCTGTTATTGGCCCTGCCGTCCAGGCAAAATCATGTTTATTGATGATAACGCCAGAAAACGATATTTCAAAGCCTCCCTCCATTGCGCCGGGTACTTTTTTTACATTACCTATCGGGCAATCAAATACCCTGGCAAACCACTCTTTTTGCCCTCCCGCCATAACACCTATATGTACAGAACATTCGAATAGCATGCGATTTTTAGCCATTGGGAACATATAATTGTTATATAGGCTGATTTCTTCTTTATAGGGTGAATTCGTTCCTCCGGTAAATTGGTCCCCCGAAAATCCCCAAACAAAATCCTTTTCATAAATGCCGCCACGACCATGGCTGTTTTTGCCTTTTTGGGCATTTTTATAAATAGCATTGGCCTGTTTTTCCTCAGTGGTTACTTCCTTCTTCTGGTTATTTTGGTCTTTAAGTTCTGCAACCCTTTTTTTTATGGTATCATCCCCTGGGTTAAGTTCAAGGTATTTGGTGAAGTAATAAATGGCCTGGGGGCCATTCTCCTTGCAATCATTGGCCTTACCTATAGCCAGCAGGTAATCGGCTTTCAATTTGCCCGAGTCGGATACCATGCGCAGGTACATAAGAGCATTGTCGCAATTGTGGTTTGCGCCCAAAGCATTATTGGCTTGTGCTATATTCTGGTTATCCAGGGCAAGTTGGCCCTTGGCAGAAACAGATAAAATTGTAAAAGCGATACCTAAAGTAATAGAGTGTAAATTTTTCATAAGGATGGTTGTGTTTATTCAAAATGGATCCAGGCTACACGTGAATCATATTTCCTGCCATGCTGTTCGCTTACTACAGTTGTGTAAGTGTTGGATGCTTTGTCATAATGTGAGGCGTCTATATAGCAGGCCCTGGTATTTTTTTTGCCGATAGGCTCACCAAAAAGATAAGACCTTTTAGCTATACCGTCCTTAATGGTATAGCATATAGTATTGATGAAGTCGGTGTTTTCGGTCAGTTTTCTTCTTCCCTCATCCTCATCCTTTTTATCATTTTTCGGATTGTCGTTAAACAGCACATAATTTGCATTAGCAGTATGTATGTATTCATAAGACATAAATGAGTTGTCATCAGAATTTCCCCTGCTGTAAATTTGGTTCACCCATAATCCCTTACTTCTGCCGGCCATATAAAAGGGGGTAATCCGCCCGTAATATTGTTGGCTTTTCATCATTACATACCCCTTTTTTTCCAATCCATCGGTTCCCATTTCAGTAATTCCTATATTGCCCATATAGGTATATTCAGCCACAGTTGAGCCGGTTTTTGCATTTACAATCTGCTTAAAGGTTAATTCTTCCTGAAGCACGGATAAAGTATTATCAGGGTTCAGTACCAGCTTTTGGGGCAGGCCGGTAAAACTGTAACCATTGTCCAGTCCCAATGTACCGTGGGCATAAGCATTTACCTTCTCGCTACCTGCCAGGTTTACACCTTTCAGTGTAAGATTTTCAGGGTCTATATAGCTGATAAATGAAACATAAGTTTTGGAATTTCGTTTACTCTCAGCCAATGTATTGGTTAGCATGACCAGTGTATTGTTGCTTCGGTTGTACACCATATCCGAATTGGTATTCATGAAATCTTCGCTGAAGTCAAGTGTTTTACTCTGAAATACCGAATCTCCCAGATTTAAGCGGGCTATAAACACATGCGCATTTTTACCCTTCTCACTTTCAGTGCCATAAGTACTGATGTAAACACGTTTGTTGCCATCAACCACAGCGCCAATAAAATTAAGATGTTTGATATTAGGGTCAGGGCTGTCATAATAGGCCATATTAATTAGTTTATGGCTACCATCAAAATGCAATACTTTTATTTTTTCGTCAAGGTCCTTAGATTGTCCGTTATAAAAGACGACAGCATAATTATCTGATTCAGCATCTTTTTCTACACAGATATTTTGGTTTTTCTCAATGTTGCGCATATCGCGCATATAGAATTTTTTTTGCTTATCACCGACAAGTTCCTCGCTTATCAAGGTTCCGTTTAAGGGGTTAATCCGTAACCTGCATAAAACAGGAAACTTTGCTCCATAATAAGCCAGAAAAATTACCGGCTCATTATTTATTTCATAAGCCCCGCAAATCTTAACCAGTATTTTTCTTCTGGCATTCCAGTTTTTACCCTCAATAGTGTGGCTGCCTATCTTTTTCTTATTCTTTCCAAAAATGACCTCTTCAATGCCCTTTTTGCCTCCATAATGAAAATAAAAGGTGTTGCCATTCTTCAACAGCATCAGTTTAGTCCAACCCTCAGAAAGAGGCTCTTCAAATATTTCACTTTTTTCGATTTTTGGTTGAGCATGCAGGTAGCTTAAAAAAAGGAATAAAGAGCAGGTGATGGAAAGTATTTTTCTCATAAAATAAGATGTAGTTAATAAAGGTTGATTGTGTAATCTCAAGAAATTTGTAGCAATTTATAACCCTGGTATTATTTTTATTGGCTAATATTACCCCATCGTTATAATTGCTGCTATAACTATTGCAGTAAATATTAGCCCAATAGTTGCCAATATAATTCCGGCAATAGCAAATCCACGGCGCTTGCGGATCCTTCCTGTATTCTTGAAACCATTAATATAAGCGAAAGGTGCAAAAATCAACGAAAAAAGAGGAATAATAGAAGCGAATCCAAAGAAAAAACTGATCAAGGCCTGTTTCCCATTACCCCGGCCTCTCGGTAGTTCGGCACTCAGGGAGGCGCTAACCCCAACTGCATTATTTTCACTTGCAGGCGTAAGTGCCATTTGTGGTGCATCGGAAGTCTGGGTCAGAATTGAGTATCGGTAAGACTGCTTGCTTTTAGCCACCAAAGCGGCCCTGGATGAGGGAATAAAGCAAAGCAATATTGCGATCGTAATAAAATTAACGGTGATTAGTTTCATGCCAGATTAGTTATTTTAGTGGCGCAATATAATGAACTATTGATAAATAGTTTATTTGGAATTGAAAATATGTATTAAAATAAATATATGGAATTCATTTTCTGGCCAGATAAAAGTTCTTAGGGTAAGGTTTACATTATGGTAGTAATTTTATATTTAGCCTTATGGCATTTTGGGCTATGCAGGTAAACTTTAGTTTATGACTGATAATTATGTCTTAAACGGTATGAAATTTTCTTAACTTCGCATGTATAATAAATATCCCGCAAAATGAGATTTACTTACTACGGACATTCCTGTTTTGCAGTTGAAACAGACGGCAAAAAGTTCCTGTTTGATCCATTTATTAGTGGTAATGAACTGGCAAAAGACATTGATATTGATAAGATTGAAGCTGATTACATATTGGTTTCACATGGTCATGCCGACCATATAGCCGATCTTGCAGCAATAGCCAAAAGGACTGGCGCGCTTGTAATAGGAGCCTATGAGGTGGTGTCCTGGGCCATGAAGCAGGGAATTGAAAATGCTCATCCCATCAATTTCGGTGCAACCATGTTCGATTTTGGTAAACTGCATTTCCTGCCTGCGGCACATAGCAGTTCGCTGCCGGATGGCAGTTATGGTGGTAATCCGGGTGGCTATATGGTTCACGGCAAGGAAAAGAAATTCTATTATACGGGCGATACCTGTCTGACAATGGATATGAAGTTATTGCCTAAGTATGGCAGATTAGATATTGCTATTATGCCTATTGGTGGTAATTTTACAATGGATATTGATGATGCGATTGTAGCCTCCGATTTTGTTGAATGCAATAAAATAATAGGAGTGCATTATGATACATTCGGATACATAAAGATAGATCATGAGGCGGCTGTGGAAAAATTTAAAGCCGCAGGTAAGGTATTAATATTGCCAAAGATTGGAGAAACCATTACCTTGTAATCGAATCGGGTCTGATTTAAACAAAGACTAATAATTAAGAATAACACATTGCCCATTACGGGTTGTGGCATAAACAATGAGAAATGCCCCTATGGGGCTTGGGGGTATGGCAAAAGTAATAGCAATAGCGAATCAGAAGGGTGGAGTGGGGAAGACCACAACCGCAATTAATCTAGCAGCAAGTCTTGCTGTGCTGGAGTATAAAACACTGCTTGTAGATGCCGATCCACAGGCAAACAGCACAACAGGTAACGGTTTCGATCTGAAGAATATCCAGGTGAGCCTTTACGATTGCATGGTAAACGATACTCCGGCAGCCCAGGTAATACTGGAAACACAAACCCCTAATCTTTACCTGCTGCCCAGTCATCTGGACCTTGTCGGCGCTGAGATAGAACTGATCAACCATCCAAACCGTGAATTTGTGATGCGTAAGGCTTTGGAGGCGGAACTGTCAAAATTTGACTTTATTGTCATCGATTGCTCTCCATCGCTTGGGTTGATAACCGTAAATGCACTGGCGGTTGCCAATAGTGTAATAATACCGGTGCAGTGTGAGTATTTTGCACTGGAGGGTCTCGGTAAGTTGCTTAATACTATTAAAATTGTGCAGTCGCGCATCAATTCCAATCTGAAGATAGAAGGTATACTGATGACCATGTATGATGGCAGGTTGCGATTGAGCAACCAGGTGGTAGAAGAGATCAAAAATCATTTTGGCGAACTTGTGTTCAATACCATTTTGCATCGCAACACCAAACTGGGAGAAGCGCCTAGTTTCGGAATGCCGGCCCTGCTGTATGATGCGGAGAGTACTGGCGCGGTAAACTACCTTAACCTGGCCAGGGAAATTCTGCAGAAGAACAATATGACCAAAATAAAGAACGAAGAAAAAATATTTGAAAACTGATGAGCATGGCACAGGGAATTAAAAAACAGGGTTTGGGTAAGGGAATCCGGGCTTTGCTCGATACTATTGATGATGATATTCAA
Organism: uncultured Bacteroidota bacterium; assembly: GCA_903903635.1. Taxonomy (GTDB): domain Bacteria; phylum Bacteroidota; class Bacteroidia; order Chitinophagales; family Chitinophagaceae; genus Nemorincola. The sequence continues at coordinate 13,499 of CAIUZK010000195.1, read as the reverse complement.
GGAGTAAAGGGAAGTGTGCCTGCCGTATCCGGTCAAACCAATACTGGTATTGCCCGTATTCCGTTGGACCAGATCGAGGTAAACCCTAGTCAGCCACGTCATGACTTTGATGAACAGGCGCTGCGGGAACTTTCGGAAAGTATAAAACTACATGATATAATTCAGCCTATAACTGTTGTTAAGGTTGGACAAAATAAATACCAGCTGATTTCGGGTGAGCGCAGAATGAGGGCCTCCAAGATGGCCGGCCTGCATGATATTCCTGCTTATGTGCGCACCACCGACAGCCAGGGTATGCTGGAGCTTGCCCTGCTTGAAAACCTGCAGCGTGAAAATTTGAATGCTATAGAAATAGCATTAAGTTACCGCCAGTTAATGGACGAATGCGGACTTACCCAGGAGCAGGTTTCTGAGCGGATGAAGAAGGAGCGCAGCACGGTGGCCAATTATCTGAGATTACTGAAATTACCTCCGGATATACAGAAATCTGTGCGTGATGGACAGTTGAGTATGGGGCATGCCCGTGCTATAATAGGTCTCGATCATGTAGAGCAGCAGTTGTATGTATACCGCGAAACAATGAGTCGCGGACTTTCGGTAAGGCAGGTGGAGCAAATGGTGAAGGACATGTCCAGCGAAAAAGCGCCGGCAGCGCCCAAAGCAGCCAATGTTAAGTTGCCTCCGGCCTACAAACGTATAGAAGATAATATGGCATCGCATTTCTCAACCCGTGTAAAACTGGACAGGAAAAAGACGGGTAAGGGGTCAGTGACCATTGAATTTTATAGCGATGAGGATCTTGAGCGCATTATGGATAAGATGAATCTTTGATAATGTGGTAATGTGGTAATGTAGTAATGTAGTAATGTGATAATGAAATAGGTTTATTGCATTGTAGTTAATTAGTTTCTGTGAGCTGCTATTTTGAGCTCAATTTTTGATTTATGGTTTACGATTCCCTGCTTAAAACAGCTAAAGAACATCAGAAGGAATATAAGTATCTGCTGGAGCGGGGCAATTATAATAATATGCTTAAGGCGCTTCCTGAATTGAATGATGAAGCCTTTGAAAAAATAGATTGTCTGGAGTGCGCCAACTGCTGCAAAAATCATTCCCCCCGGTTTAAACAACCTGATATTAAGCGTATAGCAAAAAGCCTGAGAATGAAGGAGGGCGACCTTGTTGCCAACTATCTGAAACTGGATGAGGAAGGTGATTATGTTTCCAGGCAGAAACCTTGTCCTTTTCTGGCAGAAGATAATACCTGTGATATTTACGATGACAGGCCTTCAGATTGCCGGAGATATCCTTATACCGATGAAGATGTATTATTAAAGCGCGTGCAGCTTACTTTGAACAATACGCTGGTTTGCCCGATTACCGCCATGGTTATGGCGCGATTATTGGAACTTGAGGGCAACGATAAGCGAAAAAACCGATAGGCTGGTTTGTGATTGGATTATATACTTTATTTAATCATCGTCACTAAGAACATTGACCTGAACGCTTGCCTGTTTTCCCATTTATATTTTGAGATTTTTTGCGGAACTACTCCTATAAACGAGTCGGGGTAAAGTTGCGGCAGAGTTTTATTATGCCTGCCATCCAGGTTATATTTTATTCTCAGCGCTTTCCAAAGGTCATTGTAACTTACCTTCTCACCATCCTGGAAATAACACTTCATGGGGTTAAAAGGTAAGGTTGATCTATTTATATCGGACATGAATAGCTGCCAGGCAACTTAACCTGATGTAAACAGTAAACATAGGTAACAGGTAATTCCCCCAACATGTGCAAAACCTCCTTTTTTGACTTCGGCTATATTATGTATATTGCAGCAGGTTTTAATTGTTTTCCAGGGTATTTTATATAACAGATTCAAATTCATGTTAAAAGTCGGAGTTTTTGGCGCAGGCCACCTGGGTAAGATACACATACAGCAATGGAAAGAAGTGCCCGATGTGGAACTTGTTGGTTTCTTTGATCCCAATGATGAACAGGCTGCGTCTGCTATTGAAAAGTATCAGGTAACACGTTTTTTAAGCGAACAAAAACTGATCGAGGCGGTTGATGCTGTTGATATAGTATCGCCAACTATCTCTCATTATAATATTGCCAAAAAATGCCTGCTTAGCGGCAAACACCTTTTTATTGAGAAACCACTTGCGCATACACTGGAGCAGGGTAAAGAATTGGTTACGCTGGTGAAAGAGGCTAATGTGAAATGCCAGGTAGGTCATGTGGAAAGGTATAATCCGGCATTTCTTGCTGTTGGCGACCAACTGCTTCAGCCTATGTTTATTGAAGCGCACAGGTTGGCTCAATTTAATCCCAGGGGTACAGATGTATCTGTGATCCTGGACCTTATGATCCATGACATTGATATAGTGCTTTGCCTGGTGAAATCTCATGTGAAGCGGATTTCGGCCAGCGGGGTATCTGTACTGAGTGAGACTGCTGATATTGCCAATGCCCGTATTGAGTTTGATAATGGTTGTGTTGCCAATCTGACCTCAAGCCGCATATCTTTAAAGAATATGCGTAAGATGAGGTTATTTCAGCGCGATGCCTATATTGGTATAGATTTTCTGGACAAGAAAACAGAGATCATCAGGATGAAAGAAGATGGAGAGCAAAATGGCATTATGGATTTTCCGCTGGAGATAGGGAATGGGGAAAGAAGAATTATCTCGGTGCAGAATCCTGCAATATTGCCATCGAATGCTATTAGGGCCGAATTGTCGGAATTTGCGGCAGCTATCAAAAACGACCGTCCGGTGCGGGTTTCAGTATATGATGGTTTTCAGGCAATGGATGTTGCGCACCAAATCTTAAAAAAAATGAGTTTGCACAATGAGATGCACAATGTTTAACAATATTTTGCGTTATTAGAGTACAATAAAATTATGTCAGCTATTTCTACGAATGTAAAATATTTTATTTTAATTGCTTTTTGTGGTTCGTGCGGGTTGGGTTGCAATATTATTAATCCGATAGAGCCAACGCCTACTTATGTGCATATTGATAGTTTTCAATTCCATGATACCCCGTTGGTGCGCACTGCTACATTATCTCATTCTATTACATCAGTTTGGGTGTATTATGATAACAACCCGGTGGGTGTTTTCGACCTTCCTGCTACATTTCCTGTTATTACCGATGGTACTTCAAAGGGTAAACTGGAACTCTATCCTGGCGTTTCGGTAAATGGACTTAATAACATAAACGATATTTATCCGTTTTATTCGCCTGATACTTCATTCCAATTAGTTCCTAATGGCGGCAAAGTAGTTACTTGTAATCCAAAGACTTTTTTTTATACCAAGACAAAACCATACATCATTTCGCAGTTTGAAACCAGTGTTCCTTCTGGTTTCGGTTTGGCCGGGGGGAATATCCCGCTTACTATTGTGGATGCAGCATCATCAGGTTCATTGGTATTTGAAGGAACAGGTTCAGGAAGTATTTTTCTTGGTGCGGTAGGCGACAGTTCGGTCGACAGTTCTCAAAAGTTCACAATTCCATCCGGCACTGAGTACATTGAATTCAACTATAAGAGTGATCTCCAGTTTTACGTAGGCCTCCAGTCTAATCTTACCAGTACATTCAATTCTGGCGCTTATTACCTGGCTGGTATCAATCCCAGCGACCATTGGCAGAAGTTTTATTTGAATATATCTCAGTTCATTACAAGCTATACCGGAGCTACTTATAATTTTTATATTAAAACGTCACTGCCATCAGGTCAGGCCAGTGGTAGATTGTTATTGGATAATATTCAACTTGTTACTTTTTAAGAGCCTATGCAACTAAGTCCGATGAAGAAGCGTGCTATACGACAACTTATGTTGCTCGATTATATAGCCTCTGCATTGGCCTGGTTCAGCTTATGGATATACCGGCAGCATATACTTACCAAGGTGAGTTACATGGACACCCTGAAACATTTTCATACCCGCGATTATATTAATACGTTATTGATGGTTCCGGCAGGATGGTTTCTGGCTTACCTTATGTCGGGTACTTATTTCGATCTTTACCGTAAAAGCCGTCTGAACGAAATTAATCGTACGCTCATTTCTTGTATACTGGGCTGTATCATGGTTTCTGTTATCGTGTTTGCCAATGACAGCAGTGATTATTCCTATTTTATCAATGAGTTTGGGCATTACCTGCTCATTCATACCGTATTCGCCCTCATATTCAGGTTGTTTATTCTTTACAGGGTAAAGGTTAACCTCATAAAGGGTAAGGTGGGTTTCAATACGCTTATCATTGGCGGCAACCAGCAGGCAATCAATATCTACAAGCAGGTGCTTGAGAACCCCAAGGTGCTGGGTAATATCTTTATTGGGTTTATCTATTCCAACAAGGAGGCCAGCAATGGAATGTCGCAATATCTCAAGCAACTGGGCCACCTGTCTCAACTGGAAGAGATCATTGACCAGCATCAAATAGAAGAGGTAATTGTAGCTGTGGATTCATCAGAACATCACATGCTTGAAAATATCGTGACCCGGTTATGTTACCGCCCGGTGGTGGTAAAGGTGTTGCCGGATTATTATGATATCATATCAGGCTCGGTAAAAACGAGTAATGTATATGATGCCGTACTTATACATATACATCCTGATCTTATGCCCGACTGGCAAAGGGTATGGAAGCGGTTTATAGATATTTTTTCTTCGTCTATCGCGCTCATCCTATTATCTCCTTTTCTGTTGTTTACGGCCATAATGGTTTATTTTTCATCAAAGGGGGGGATAATATACAGCCAGGAACGAATTGGCCGGTTTGGGAGGCCGTTTAATATATATAAGTTCAGGTCGATGTTTGTAGAAGCCGAGCAGGCAGGCCCGGCTCTTTCCAGCAAAATGGACCCCCGCATTACGGGATTGGGTAGGTTTATGCGCAAATGGCGTATCGATGAGTTGCCTCAGTTCTGGAACATTATCATTGGTGAAATGTCGCTGGTTGGGCCGAGGCCGGAGCGTAAGCATTATATAGATATTATCAGCCAGACTCATGCGCACTATAAGTACCTGCACAAAGTTAAGCCGGGACTTACCTCATGGGGCATGGTGCAGTTTGGGTATGCCGAGAATGTGGAAGAAATGATAGAGCGTATGAAGTATGATCTGCTCTATATTGAAAACTGCTCTCTGGCGCTCGATGTTAAGATCATCCTGTACACCTTTATGGTCATCTTCCAGGGTAGGGGTAAGTAGATCTTTATTTATTTCTTCATTATCTGTTTCAAATAATTTACCGCCTTTTTCCCTCATTTTTGCTTCCGGATGATAAACTATTGTTGTCTTCTATGATAATCTCAAAATGACAATTATATTTCACTAATTTTGCACCTTCGCGAAAAGTCAGGGACTTCTCAATATTAATTGTACATCATGGGTTTATTCGATAAATTATTTAAGCGGAATAAAGAGCAGACAGAACAAAAGCAGGCACTGGATGAGGGGCTGAAGAAGACCAAAGAAGGGTTTTTCTCCAAGCTTACCAAGGCTATTGCCGGTAAGGATAAAGTAGATGAGGAAGTGCTGGATGAGGTCGAAAATGCCCTTGTTGGCGCTGATGTGGGTGTTGATACTACTGTGGCTATCATAGATCGTATTGAAAAACGTGTTGCTAAAGATAAGTATCTGGGAACCAGTGAGCTGAACAGGATACTTCAAGAGGAAATAATGGGCATGCTCACTGCCGCGCCCGGTAATGAGTTCGCCACCTTTGATATTCCTGCAGGCAAAAAGCCATATGTTATACTTGTTGTGGGTGTAAATGGCGTGGGCAAAACCACCACCATTGGCAAGCTGGCTTACAACTTTAAAAAGAACGGCAAGAATGTACTCCTAGGCGCAGCCGATACCTTCAGGGCAGCGGCAGTGGACCAGCTCACCATATGGAGCGACAGGGTGGGTGTGCCCATAGTGAAAAAGGAAATGGGCAGCGATCCGAGTTCGGTGGCTTTTGATACGGTAGCAAGTGGTATGGCAAGAGATAGTGATGTGATCATCATTGATACTGCCGGCAGGCTGCACAACAAGGCTTACCTGATGGATGAGCTAGGCAAGATTCACCGGGTTATTAAAAAGAAAATGCCCGATGCACCCCATGAGGTGCTGCTGGTACTAGATGGCAGCACAGGCCAGAATGCACTGGAGCAGGCCAAACATTTTACCGCTGCCACCGATGTAACCGCCATTGCCATTACCAAGCTGGATGGTACCGCGAAGGGCGGGGTAGTACTGGCCATTGCCAATCAGTTCAAAATACCGGTTAAGTATATAGGTGTAGGCGAAAGGATGGAAGATCTGCAGATTTTCAATAAAGTGGAGTTTGTAGATAGTTTGTTCTCACTGGAGAAATAATACCGGTACAAAGATCCCATCATTCATTGCAAGTGTAATATTTTACCCTTAGGCGGGGTTGAGGGGTATTTTCTTTCCATCTACCACACAATAGGATGGTTCAAACCCGGGCATTGAGGTAGCCCTGATATATCGCTCTATTTTTTCTTTTTCCCAGCCCAGGTCTATAAGCTTAAGATCGGCCATCTCTTTGCGGTAATGCAAACTGGTGCCATAACCGGCTATCAGGTCATCCTGCGGGATAGGGTGGTACCGGCCGTTGACGATATCCTGCAATGAATCTATAAACAATTTTACTGATGCAACATGCGTGAGCTGGTACAATTCGTTTACCCAGCACTGATCGGGGATAGGAAAGCGCTCCTGAAACAGGATGTCGCCATGGTCTATCATCGGGTCGATCTTATGGATGGTGGTACCGAATTCAGTCTTCTGGTCGAGCAATGCAAAAGAAAACTGGTTGCTTCCCCTGTATTCCGGCAATGGGGCCATATGTAAATTAACTGCTATTTGCTTGGCTTTGCCAATATGCTCTTCTTTAAGAATCTTGTGGTATTGAACAGAGTAGATAATATCACATTCAGGTATTTCGTCAAGGGAATTGAAGACCGGGATATTATGTTCAAGCGCCAGGGATGTAAGATCGAAACGCTCCCCAAACTCCTTTCTGCTTTGTGTAAGTAGACCTGCAACAACAATATTCAATGCACTTTGCCGGCTTACGAGGTTGGAAAAGCATTCATAGCCGATGGGTTTTGTGCCGAGAAATATTATGGTCTTAGGTTGCATTTTAAGTTGCTGTTTTTCTTATTTTTAATTCAAGTTGATCATGAAATAATGCACTACAAATTATTGTATATCAATTCATTTATTACATATATTATTGTTTTTACTTTTTAATATATGCTTTCTACTCCCTCCTTTCTCCTTTCTACTAAAATCTTTCTACTCAGCTACCACCTCAACAATTCGCCTATTTTTTCAGCCACTTTATCGGCATTGGGAAGCATGGCAGCTTCCAGTCCGGTATTCATGGGCACGCAGGGCAGATCGAGGGCGCCAATGGTAACCACTGGGGCATCGAGTTGTTGAAAACAGTTTTGGGCTATCCGGCCGGCCAGCGCCTCGCAAAATGAATTACGGAGTTGCTCCTCGGTCAGCACAATACATTTGCCGTGCTTTTTCACTGTATTATATATCAGCGCTTCATCTAGCGGGTATATGGTACGTATATCAATTATTTCTACCATTCCGGGATGCTGTTTGGCTGCATTCTTTGCCCAGTACACCCCCATGCCATAGGTAATGATACACAACGTTTCTCCGTTTTCCTGTGCCTCCTCATCGGCCTGAAGCACAACAGCGCCCTTGCCGAATGGCAGCACATAGTCGCGATCAGGTTCAACGGTTTTGGCATCTTCTGTGCCGGGTACCTTACTCCAGTATAGTCCCTTATGCTCCAGCATAACAATGGGGTTGCCATCGAAAAACGCGGCCTTCATCAGTCCTTTTATGTCGGCGGCATTGCTGGGGTAGGCAATTTTGATTCCTTTGATGGTTGCCAGGGTGCTTTCAACGCTTCCGCTATGGTAGGGCCCGCCGCCGCCATAAGCGCCAATAGGAACCCTTAGAATCATGGAAACGGGGAACTTGCCGCAACTCAGGTAGCAGGATTTACTTATTTCGGTTACCAGCTGATTGATGCCCGGATAGATATAATCGGCAAATTGCACCTCAACTATTGGTTTAAGTCCCACGGCGTTCATGCCTGCTGTAGAGCCAACTATGTAGGCTTCCTGTATAGCGGTGTTGAATACCCTGTTGTCGCCAAATTTGTCTGCCAGGGTAGCTGCCTCGCGAAAAACACCCCCCAGGCGCTTGCCCACATCCTGGCCATAAAACAACGCTTCGGGATAGTCCTGCAGTATTTCTTCCACGGCATGAAGGGCAGCATCTACCATTACCACCTTATCCTTTCCCTCCGGACAGCGGTTGCCCCGCTCCTCGGTTATAGGCGTAGGCGTATATATGAAATCTGAAACTGTGGAGGGCGATGGCTCGGGGGCAGCAACTGCCAGGTCGAACTCTGCCTGCACATATAATCTTTCTTCTTCTTCTATTTCATCCAGTTGGGCTGCTTTGATTCCTTTCTGGGCCAGCAGCAATTTACGCAGTTTTGGTCCCGGATCATCGGCGGCATGTTTGGCCAGGTCCTCGGGACTGCGGTACCATTCCTTGCGCACCCCTGAGGTATGGTGGCCCAACAGGGGTACCCTGGCATGCACCAGGATAGGTTTGCGATATTTGCGCACCCAGTCAATGGTGTACTCCATGGTTTTGTACGAGTCGGCAAAATCGCTGCCATTTACCTGTACCCGTTCCAGACCTTTAAATCCGGCGGCATATTCGTAGGCATTCATGGTGCGGGCCTCATCGCTGCTCACCGATATACCCCAGTCGTTATCCTGCACCAGGTAAATGACAGGCAATTGCTTCAGTACGGCAAACTGGAATGCCTCACTCACTTCACCCTCGGTCACACTGCCATCGCCCAGCGAGCAGATGGTTACCGGCGGATCGGGATAAACAGATAGTTTTTCTTGCTCCCTGTACTGTATGCCCTGGGCCACACCCGTAGTAGGTATAACCTGCATACCCGTAGCGCTGCTTTGGTGTATTATAGTGGGGAAACCTTCTCTGCGGATATTGGGGTGGTTGTAATAAGCCCTGCCACCGGTAAAAGGGTCTCCGCCACGGGCCAGCAACTGCAGCATCATTTCGTAGGGGCGGTATCCCATGCCCAGCATCATGCTCTCGTCGCGGTAGTAAGGGCTTACATAGTCGCAGGGTTTCAGCAGGAAGCCTGTAGCCAGTTGTATGGCTTCGTGGCCTCTCGATGTGCTGTGTACATATTTGCACACCTGCCTGTTTGCATCATAAATTTCCGCCATTGCGCGGGCGGTCATCATCAGCCTGTATGCCTTTAACAATAAATCTCTCGATAGCATTGGGCGCAAAAGTAAGTTGAAAGGTTGATAAGTAGCGAAACGAAGCCCGATTTCTATTACCCCAAATGTTAATTACTTCGTTTTTTTTTCGGCAAAATCAGCAACGATTATCCGCAGCTATTTCTGCTTTAAAGTGCTTGTTCATCGTCCCTGAATCGAATAAATTATTATAATGTAAATTTATCCCTAAGTCGATAATAACGAAATTCTGTAATGTTTGTAAATTTTCGTGGCCAGATATAGTATTATAAATGCATTTATGGTGGCAAGAAACTTGAGGTTAAATAAGAGTGATTCATAATTATTCAGTTTCAGAAACTGCATAGAGAACTCCAGGGTGGTAAAGTACATTATGCTGAACAGGATGTATATAATAAAATCGCCGGTAAAGAAAGCAAGCGCGGTGATGAAAATAAATGCCGGGTGGCAGTACCGCTCATGGATCTCGGTATTGAAAAAGTAGAAAAGCATATACAGCATGGCGCCTGTGGCCCAGATAAGTTCCCGGCTCAGTTGTTTCCTTGGATTGCCGGTTTTTATATTTTTTGAAACAAGTATCATGGAAGGAAGCAGGGTGAAAAATGACGATATGAAAAACAGCATGAGCCCCGCCTGCTTGAAGGTAATACCGGCCACCAGGATATTAGAATCGGGGGCATACAGCAGTTTGTCGAAGCGCACTCCGGTGAAAAACCATTGCCAGCAATTAGCCGCCCTGATGGAAATGGTAGGGTATTTGTGAAATGAGTTAAGTATTATTCCGTATATTTTTGAAATACTATATTGTCCGGTCATAAAGGGGGCCAGAATCAGTATTTGTAAGATTATAGCTGAAGTAACAGGATAAATAAGGTTCTTTATTGTTCTGTTATTCAGATAATTGTTGATAAACAGCAAACCCCACACAGGTACTATGATAATGGCCTGCACCTTGAAGTTGAAAGCCAGCACCATGAAAATAGCGCTCCACAGGTTATTGCCTTTCCAGCCAAAATAGATGGTTAAAAATACCAATGCCGAGAGCGTGCCATCCATCTGCCCCCAGATAATGGTATCGTAGGTATAGGCAATATTGAGGATGCATAATGCGATAAGGGCATAGTAGGTTGTTTTCTTATCTATCCATTTATACACCACCCATATACCCAAAAAGTCGAATGCGAGAGTGATGCAGCGCAGGAAGGGGATATTGTCGGTTATGGCTTTTTCGGTGCCCATGAGTTTGCCGTATGCCCACAGAAAATACTGGTAAACGGGCATATAGTCGGTAGTGGAGCCGTAGGCATTCCGCAGCCCGTTGGTATGTATATGGTGCGCCCATGCCTCCCAGCAGTCGTGATTGTCGAACCACAGGCCCGGCAATCCTGGCAGCAACGCTGTAATGAACAGGAAGATCGTTACAGGTACATAAATATTGAGCTTTTTATCCGTGAGCATAAAAGTTATTGGTAAAGATAAAGAATGAAATAGTTTTACACTTATTTTATGCCGGTATATATGCTCGATGATACTTTATGGTTTCCCCCAGTGGCGGAAGCCATGCCCGACGGACTCCTTGCCGCCGGAGGTGATCTGAGCGTGGAGCGGCTGTTGCTGGCCTATCAGAGTGGTATTTTTCCATGGTACAATGAAGATGAAATTCCGTTGTGGTGGTCGCCCGATCCCCGGTTTGTACTGTTTCCCGATGAGCTGAAGGTGAGCAAGAGCATGAAGCAGATCATAAAAAGGGGTGATTTTGAATTTGGGGTAAATAATGATTTTGTAACTGTTATTTCCAATTGCAGTACCATTAAGCGCGATGGCCAGCCGGGAACCTGGATAAGTGATGAAATTATAGACGCCTATACCCGGCTACACGAACTGGGTTTCGCCTACAGTGCCGAAGCCTGGCAGGGTAGCGAACTGGTAGGTGGCCTGTATGGCGTATTGCTGGGCAATATTTTTTTTGGTGAAAGCATGTTTAGCAGGGTGAGTAATGCCAGTAAATTTGCCTTTATAAAATGGGTAGAGCTACTCCAAGCCAACGGTATCATACTCATCGACTGCCAGGTACACACCCCCCACCTCGAAAGCCTGGGAGCGAGGATGATAGAGCGGGAGTTGTTTTTGGAGAAAATAAAACCCCTGAACCCCTGAAGGGACTTTTTTAAATTTATGAAGAGCATTGATAGTAGCTTATTTCAGAGCTTTTTTGTTTTTTAGGGGACGGCTCAGGGGACTATTTATTAATGATAGTTACTTTGTGAAAAGTATTTTCGTTGGCAAAGATAACTTTCTTCAACTCCATTTCTACTCTTAAGTTGGAGGTAGGTATGACAACAATTGTAGCGGACATAAGGCTGTTGTTAGCCCTAGTGTATACTTAAAATTACAAGACCTTATCCTGTTAGGCGGTATTGAAACATACGCAAGTTTCAGTGATGAAGGGATAGCACTTTGAATTGAATAATTATATGTCTTTATTATATCATATAATATATATGAAAATGAATATAAAAGGCATTGATATCTTAAATAATATTTGGCATGATTGTTGCTGTATAAATACTAAATTAGAATTAGCTGGTACCTTTAACATATAAGATGTAGCTATGAAATGGATATATAAACACTTACTGCCTACACTTATCTTTTGTTTTACCTTATTTTCTACTCTTAATTCCTATGGACAGGTATGGAAATGGGCAAAAGGAAGCTTCAACCCAAATCGAGTAGCCGAAGCCTGGCCAATTACAGTCGATGCGAGTGGAAATGTCTATGCAACTTCTATGATTTCTAATGTCAGCGGTATTTATACGGCAAGCTATACTGTTTGGGGATCAGATACTATACCTAATACAATACTCGATCAGGTTATTGTAGTTAGTACAGACTCCAATGGGAACTATAGGTGGGCAATAGGAACTCAAGGTAGTGCAGCATTCATGATAAATTTAGTTGCCGATCAATGCGGTAATTTGTATTTATTTGGGGGATATGACTACGGCACACTAACTTTAGGTGTTTGCTCAATATTCAATCCATCTTTCACTTCAAATAATTACTTTTTGGCTAAAATAAATTCATTTGGAAGCGTACTTTGGATGAAAAATGTTGCGGTTCAGTCTAGTGTATATGCGTTTGCTGATGTATCTCCGGGGGGACTAAATATAGACAAGTCGGACAACCTTTATCTATCAGGGGTATTTAATGGCTTTGGTATAACCGTTGGAACCACAACATTAACTAATTCCAGCACAGACACAAGTACATGTGATGTTTTTTTTGCAAAATATGATACATCTGGAACAGTAATTTGGGCAAAAAGTTTTGGTGGGGAAAGTGATGACTATATTTATGGTTTAGCACCTACAAATAATGGAGAGATTTACATAGCCGGAACTTATTTATCGGATACTATGATTATTGCAGGCAGTACATTGACTAACCCAACTGCGGGTAATACTCCCTATCTGTATATTGCAAAGTTTGACCGGTATGGAACTCCACTATGGGCTAAAAGCTCACCTGGGAACTCCTTTGATTTGGTGAGTGGATTAGCTACTGATAACTATGGCAATGCTTATATGGTAGGCGGATATAAGGACACTTTGACATTTGGGTCTTTAACAATGCCCTACATACTTCTACCCCATACAGTGAACTATATCCTGAAATTTGATACTATTGGTAATGCGATATGGGGACGATCACTAACTGGTGCAATATATGGTCTAAATACCCGCTGTGTGACTGTAGATAATTGCTCAAATATATGGATCAGCGGGGACATGTCAGGGTCCGTATCTGATACTGAGCCATTGTTTATTGCTGAATATGACACTTCGGGAACCCTCATTAACGCTGCATCTTTAACTGCTGGAGGTGATGATCTTAATGCCATAACTTTAGATAACAGAGGTAATCTTTACGTCGGTGGGGATTATCAGCATACTCCATTTATTGTTGGAACTGATACATTGAGGTTAGTGGATAATACGCGGATAGTGACCCCCTAATTCCGCGCGAAGGTGACCCCACCATTCCGCGGCAAAGTGACCCTCCTTTTCCACGGTAAAGTGACCCCTCTAAAATAGTTGAGTGCTCAGTTGTTTTACGAACCATTAGT
>CAIUZK010000194.1 GCA_903903635.1 uncultured Bacteroidota bacterium | reverse complement strand
CTTTCGTATCTTGTCCTGCCTTGTTGCCAATATAGATTACCAATGCAGCATACAAAAGCAGGACAGATGCAACAATTATCGAAAGTATAATGAGAATTTTTTTCATAACTTTATTATAGCTTGTTTTATTATCCTGACTTAGTTCTCTTGAGTTGTGCGATTAATTCGGATTCCCGTCTCCCAAAAATGTCCTCGGGTTTACCGGTATTCCAAAAATATTAACTTGAAAATGTAAATGCGGTCCGGTTGACCATCCCGTACTTCCTTCTTCTCCTATCACCTGACCTAAAACCACTTTTTCTCCCGTATAAACATAAATTTTACTTAAATGTCCGTAAAGAGATGAAATATTATTTCCATTATCAATCTGGATGTATTTTCCGTATCCCCAGAATATTTCTCCGGCATAAGTAACCGTACCTGCCATAAAAGGAATAATCGGGTCGCCAATTTTACCTTGCGGGTTAGCAATATCAATTCCCGTATGAAATGGTTGATACGGCCAATCTGATTCTCCGAATTCTAAAGTAACCACTCCGGCAACCGGCCATTCCATAACTTGTGATACTTGTGAAATAACTTTACCCGTTAAAGGGTCATGGATATCAACTTTCTGGGTTTGAGTATTAATGCTTGCCAGTTTGTCGGAGACAACATCGATTCCGGCGTTGGTTAAGATAATAACAGCCACAATCGGAAGCATGATGAGAATAATGACTGAAAAGGCAACAAGTTTAAGTTCTCTTCTGAAATTCCAAAGGTTGTAAAGCAGTGCTAGATTCATCTAAAGATAAATCTCCTTGGGGTCGGTGGTAATTAGCGGATGTTCTTTTTCCGATGCCACCACTTTGACCGCTACGTGGTTTTGATCGGCAATGATTAAAGCTTCCCCCTTATCACAAGTAAGTAGGAAATGCTGTTCGTATTCGCTTAAATTGAATTCAGAAGCGACTTTTTTAATCGTGGTTGTATCCTGTTTCATTAAAATTCTAAGTGATGATTGAGAAGCAATAGCTCGGCCATAGTCCTGGCTTAAGAAGTCATTGGCTTGTTGGGAGATAATGGTAACGCCTAGATAATATTTTCTGGCTCGTCTGGTAAGACCCGCTATGAATCTGGCGCTTTCCTCGTGTTGTAATAATATCCAACCCTCATCAACAACTAAGATTCTTTTCTGGGGATCAGTTTTAACTTGTGACTCGACAAAGTTTGCCACAACCAACATCATAATTTGCCTTAGTGATTCGTCTAAGTCTTTAATGTCAAAAATAACTAAGCGGTTATCAAGTTTAATGTTGGTTTGAGAGTCAAAGACAAAAGAAAGTGATCCTTTAACAAACTTTTCAAGCTTTGAGCAAAGTTTCCTTTGATTCATGTGTTTTAGGGTTTTATAAAAATCTTTAAGGATGGGATAAGTTTTCTCTTTTGGTTTTCTACCCCGTTTTTCCTTTTTATTTTTCTTGCTTTTAGGCTTAGGTGTCATTAACCAACCAAAATCTTTATATGTTTGTAAAATCGCTTTATCAACTCCGGCTCTTTCTTCAGCGTTTAATCCTCCTGCCATTAAAGAAATAATCTCGGTTAAGTCCTGGATGTGT
>CAIUZK010000193.1 GCA_903903635.1 uncultured Bacteroidota bacterium | reverse complement strand
ATATGATCGAGTTTGGCATCACTCGAAATTGCACAGTGCGCAAAAAATATTTTGTTGCGCACTTTAATATTGATAATCAAGCTTTTAGATACTGATAATTGCGCATTTTGGGGTTAGGTGTGCAATTTTGTTTGAATCGCGGATTAATGGGATTAAAGGATTTCGCGGATTGTCAGGAAATTGCACACTGCGCAAAAAATATTTTGTTGCACAATTTTATATTGATAATCAATCTTTTAGATACTGATAATTGCGCATTTTGGGGTTGAGTGTGCAATTATGTGTTCTCTGCACTGTATTTTGGAATTTGCTGTTTAATTATATTAATTATTTTATATTTACAGGCGAAATCAGGTCAAAGGTAAATTATTAAGTTGACATTTCCAAATAAAATGGACAAGATAATTCACAAATTATATGTGCTAAAACCTACAAATTATATTGAGTATAGAAGGAAAAAGGAATTATCTACAAGCCGTGTTGACTACTATAATGATTTAATAAACCATTTAGATGAAGAGAAACGAAAAGAATTTTATGTAAATGTTCAGTTATACATTGAAGACAATACAGTGTCTCAAAATGCAGTAAAAGAGGGGCTCATTTTTGACTCGGTATCTAAGACAACTCCAATACTTGCGTCTGATAAATTGATTAAGCCAAATCAAGATGAGACTTTAAAAGAATCGGATACTATCGGTGAAGTTATTCCTACTGTATTTGTTTCATATTCATGGGATAGCCCAGAACACGAAACTTGGGTTCTTAATTTAGCAACCAAACTTCTTGAAAACGGTGTAGATGTAATTTTAGATAAGTGGGATTTGGGTCCATTAGGTAAGCCTCTGCCTCATTTTATGGAAAAATCAATTACTAAATCACAAAGAGTTATTTGTGTAATGACACCGAATTACAAGAAAAAAACGGAGAACCTAACAGGTGGAGTAGGGTATGAATATTCAATAATTACAAGTGAAATTCTCTCTGATGGCATTACAACATCAAAATTTATCCCTTTATTCAGAAGCGGTTCGGAAGCTGATGCTATTCCAACAGCATTAAGAGGAAGAAAATATGTTGACATGAAGGATGATTTACAATTCGAGGAGAAATTTATGCATGAATTATTAAGAGACATTCATGAAGAGCCTAAATATAAAAAACCTGCAATTGGGAAAAAGCCATTGTTTTAATAGATAATTTTGTGCTCATTTTTTATCAATAAAAATAGCCCTGGTGGTGGAAAGGTGGTGGTTTGCTACGCACAACTATCAAAATCAACAAACATCAACAAACATCAAAATATTTACAGGACTCAATCCGGTATTGACTCAGGGCTGAATTCGTTCATTGGTATAACAAATAATTGGTGCGTGTGCTCCCACAGGGAAAGCATTCAGATTGAAATCTGAATGCTTTTTTAGTCCTTGGCGAGTCTCCGCATTTCTGCGGGACTCCTGGAATCAGGGTACCGAAGTCCAATTAATGTACTATAACTCATTTTTCCAGCCCCGACAAGGCAGCACTTTTCTGCCCGCTCCGCCTGAGACAGCAATACATGTTTCCTCACTCCCCTCCCCCCAATATAGAAATCCTCTATAACACCATCTACACAAATAAAGCCGTTTAAAAACCGCTACCAGAGCGGGTTTCAGGATATCCGGGTAAAAATGCGGTCGTTTTTTGCCTGTTTAAGGGCTGCGCCTGCTGTTGGTTCTTTTCTTTAACCGGTTTAAAGATTAATTTTGCGCAAATAAAAATTATTTGAAATGAACGTTTTAACTGGCAAAAAGGCCCCTTATTTTAGTGAAGAAGCCGTTGTGAATGGCGGTGAATTTGTTGAAAATTTTTCTCTGGATCAATTTATTGGCAAGAAAAATGTAATCTTCTTCTTCTACCCTATGGATTTCACCTTTGTGTGTCCTACCGAGCTGATCGCTTTCCAGGAGCAACTGGCCGAATTTGAGAAAAGAGATACTGCAGTAGTAGCCTGCTCGGTAGATTCTAAATTTTCGCATTGGGCATGGCTCAATACCGAGCGTAATAAAGGCGGCATCAAGGGTGTTACCTACCCAATAGTAGCCGACTTTTCTAAAATGATCTCCATAAATTACGGTGTACTTGCCGGCAACTATACCACTACCGATAAGGGCCTGGCATTTGAAGGCAATCCGGTGGCTTATCGTGGCCTGTTCCTAATAGACAAAAACGGAGTAGTGCGTCATTCTCTCATCAACGATCTGCCACTGGGCCGCAACGTAGATGAGGCTATAAGAATGGTTGATGCGCTTAACTTCCATGAAGAGAATGGTGAGGTTTGCCCTGCCAACTGGAATACTAAAAAAGAAGGATTAAAGGCCACTGCAGCGGGTATTGCAGAATACCTGGGTGCACACGCTCACTAATTGATCTAACCTGATACTAATGGCTACAATAACCCCGCTTGCAGGGCTGTTGTAGCCATTGCTTTATATAGCCTGCCCATCCATCAGATCCCTATATGCAATGTCAAAAAGTTAAGCAACCCCGGTATATCGCAGAGTACATTCGACCCACTACGGGCGGTCTTTACGTCTGATTTCCGCCAGTTTCACTGGCGGCTACAAACATTGAAGTCCTACGGACTTCCCTAATTTAATGACATTGCCCTATGTGGTTCAATAATTTTTCGGATTAAAATATTTTATTTACCTTCATAATGATAAAACATTTTACCAACTTAAATCCATCAAATAATATGATTAAGCAAATCAGCGTTATCGCCCTCCTCCTTATCATTGCAGCACTATCGTGCAAAAAGCCAGGTGGCAGCACACCGGTTTCAACTGCCATTATAGGCTCATGGGCATATTCCAAAGTATATATTGATACTAACTTAAATGGCATAATGGACGCAAACGAGATGTTTTCAGACACCTCATTTCCTCATCAGGTACTGAAATACAATTCCGATGGTACCGTTATTGGCACCTACTATGGTGCTCCATGGAGCAAAGGCACCTGGGAATTAACCAACAACAATACTTACATCAAAACCACAGATACGGCTGCCGGCGCTATACCTTCTTATGCACAGATAATTTCCATTTCGTCTACAAGCTTTGAAGTTAAAGATACAGCTACAACCGGAGGCCACCATGTGGAATGGGTATTTCTTACCAAACAATAATAACCCAAATACAAAAACAAGCCGCCTGAATCAGTACGGGAATTGTTTATTTTTGGGGCAATTATGCCCTGCAATCATAAATTTAAAAAAGACCTGAATCTCGACCGGCTCGATTTTGAGCCCGAAACCCTGATAGTGGGCACCTTCTGCCCTGAATGGCCTGATGCCAATACTGCACAATGGTTTTATGGCCGCATACTGGATGCAAAGGGCAACAGGAGCAACAGCTTCTGGGATGTGCTACCCAGGATATACAACGAACCAGGACTGCTACATGCCAACCCCGTGGATTGGAAACTCTTTTGCAAAAAACACCGCATAGCCCTTACCGACCTCATTAGCGCCGTAGATGATGCCGATGCCGGCAATAAGGAACACAACAAAATACTGGCCAGCATGTCGGATGATGCGCTGGAGTATAACTTTGATGATTTTGAGTATGTGGATATTGTACGGTTGCTGCAAAACAACCCGGGCATAAAAAACGTATACCTCACCAGGGGTGTTACCGATTCTTTCTGGCGACATCTCTGGAACCCGGTGATGCAATACTGCAACCGTAACCAACTGCACGACCGCATACTGCTCACCCCGGCAGGCGCCAACCTATACCAGCACGAGGCCCACAATGCCGATAACCCCGATGATGTTATCCTGCTTGTTGAGGACTATATATTAAGGCGGTGGCAAAAGGAGTGGCATTTTTGAGTAAGAGATGACCAATCCCGGCTATTAGCGGTAATTCGCAGCCTCATATTACCCCAAATCGCCCATCTTTATTACTTTAGGCGAAAGAAATCCATCGAATGATATTTTTCTCCCGAATAAAGTGGCTACTGCCCGTGCTTCTTGCAGGCAGTTTCTTTGCGGTTAATGCCCAAACCGACCACAACAAATACTACCCCGACCCTGATACTGCGATACAGCACAGGCTGGAAGAGTGGCAGGACCTGAAATTCGGGTTGCTGATGCACTGGGGCACATACAGCCAGTGGGGCATCGTGGAGAGCTGGAGTATTTGCCCCGAAGACCTGAGCTGGGCCACCGGTGCGCGTAAAGCAGGCGTAGCCGATAACTACAACGATTACCTAAAGGCCTACCAGGGTCTGCAAACCACTTTTAACCCCTCTAAATTCAACCCGGAGAAATGGGCGGCTGCAGCGAAAGAAGCGGGCATGAAGTATATGGTGTTTACCACCAAGCACCACGATGGCTTTTGTATGTTCGACAGCAGGTATACCGACTATAAGATCACCAGCACTAAAACACCCTTTGCCAGCAACGCACGCAGCAATGTGGCCAAAGAGATATTCAGCGCCTTCAGGAAAGAGAACTTCTGGGTTGGGGCCTATTTCTCCAAACCAGATTGGAACAGCGATTTCTACTGGTGGAAGAAATTCCCAATGAGCGACCGCAACGCCAACTACTCTATAAAGAAATATCCCGAGCAGTGGAAGAAATTTACCGACTATACCCACAACCAGATTGGCGAACTGGTAAGCGATTATGGCAGGATAGATATACTATGGCTGGATGGGGGCTGGGTGCGCAAAAAGACGGATGATAAAGTTAATGCACAATTGCTGGAGGAATATGAGGGCAGCAGGTTTGGCCGCAATCCGCAAAGCCAGGATATTGATATGCCCCGCCTGGTAAAGGAAGTGAGGGCCAGGCAACCAAAACTGTTAGTTGTAGACCGCGATGTACCCGGTGAGCAGCAAAACTACCTTACACCCGAACAGGAAATACCCAAGGAGGGACTACCCTATCCCTGGGAGACCTGCATGACGATGGCTAGTAGCTGGAGCTATGTGCCCAATGACACCTACAAACCCTGCAAAGAGATAATAGAAAAACTGGTGGATATAGTTAGCAAGGGTGGCAACTACTTGCTCAATATTGGCCCCGGCCCCGATGGCGAACTGGACCCTAATGCCTATACCCGCCTAAAGGAGATAGGCGCATGGATAAAGGTAAACGGCGAAGCTATATATGGCAGCAGAATGTACAAGGTATTTAAAGAGGGTGATAGCGTGCGCTATACGCAAAGTAAGGATGGCAAAACGAAGTACATATTCCTGTTTGGATTTCCTAAGGATAAGATCACCTTATCGGAGATAACTTTTGGCAAGAAAACAGTGCTGCACATGCTGGGCAGCAAGCAGGCAGTGAAATGGAGCACTGTAAACAACAAAATGGAAATAATCCTACCTGCAAACCTGAAGAGTGTAACAGACTATGTGTGGGTGATAAAGGCGGAAGGGTGATAAGGGTAATAGGGTGATAGGGTAATAAGGGTAATAGGGTGATAGGGTAATTGGGTAATAGGGTAATAGGGTGATAGGGTGATAGGGTAATAGGGTAATAGGGTAATAGGGTAATAGGGTAATAAGGTGATAGGGTAATAAGGTGATAGGGTGATAAGGGAAGGGGGGAATAAGGTGGTAAGGGAATAAGGTGATAGGGGAATAGGGGAATGTGGGAATGTGAAAATATGATAGTGTGGTAGTGTAGAAATATAAAAAATGCAGTTTCAAAAATGGGTAGAAATAGAAACACCTTAATAGTCTTAATGATCTTTATGTTGGGATGCATGAGCAGTTATGCACAGCAAAAGGTAAATCCGGATTCTATTAAGGGTAAGATGCCATGGTTTGCTGATGCGAAGCTGGGCATATTCATTCATGAGGGCATATATGCGGTTACTGGCATTGATGAGTCTTGGAGCTTCTATAATAAAAAGATAAGCCATAGCGATTACATGAAACAATTAAGCGGCTTTACCCTCAGCCATTACGACCCAGCCATGTGGGCCGACCTGATCAAGGAGAGCGGCGCACGCTATGCCGTTATCACTACCAAGCACCATGATGGGGTGGCCATGTATGACACACGGATGAACTCACTGAGCAGTGTAAAGGCCACCCCTGCAAAGAAAGACCTGATAAAACCTTTTTTTGAAGAGTTGCGCAAGCGTGATATAAAGTGTGGCGCTTACTTCTCATTGATTGATTGGAGTAATAATGATTACCCTGGATTCATCAAAGACTCCAACCGATACGAGGTGCAAAATGATTATGAAAGATGGGCCAGGTTTCAACGCTTTTTTCAGGGGCAGATACAGGAAATAGCTACTATGTTCAAACCCGACCTGTGGTGGTTTGATGGCGACTGGGAGCACAGTGCAGAAGAATGGCAATCGGAAAAGGTGAGGCATATGATACTGACCAGTAACCCGAAAGCGATCATCAATGGTCGCCTGCAGGGTTATGGCGACTATGCCACACCCGAGCAAAACTTTCCGGTATCAAGGCCTGCCTACAACTGGTGGGAGCTATGCATGACTACCAATGATAACTGGGGCTTCCACCACGACAACAACTGGAAAACGCCCTATGAAGTGATAACCATATTTGCCGATGCCGTAGCCAATGGCGGCAACCTGCTGCTCGATATGGGTCCGCGCGAAGATGGCACCATACCCGACGAACAGGTACATGTGCTTAAAGAACTGGGCGCCTGGAACAAAAGAAACGGCGAGGCCATTTTCAATACCATTGGGGGCATTCCTCAGGGCCATTTTTACGGGCCTACTACATTATCCAAAGACTCATCCACCCTGTATTTATTTGTTCACAGCAGGCAGCCCGGCACAATTATGCTCAAAGGGCTGTACAACAAGATCGAAGATATAACTGTATTAGGTGCAGGCACCAAACTAAAGCACAAAGTTGTGGGCAAGATAAGCTGGAGCTCTGTGCCCGGCCTGGTGTATATAGATGTACCCGACGGTGCAGCCGACAAATACCTAACTGTGATAAAACTAAAACTGGATGGCCCTGTAAAACTGTATAAAGGCAAAGGCGGATTTGATTAATAACAGCAGAGGCCAACAGAGAACAACTTTATAAAAACAGATCAGAGCAAGAGATTGAGGCATGAAAAGATTAATGACATTATTAGCGTTATTTTTATTTACAACCAACTACTGTAGTGCGCAGGCAGATGTGCCATGGTTTGGGCAAATAGACTGGATAAATGGCTTTGCGCATGAGCTAACCGGTGAAAACCTAAGTTACTTCTCAGCATTCCCCGACTATGCCACTACTTCCCTGCTCACCCGTACCACCGACGGCAAGAAGATAATAGAATGGGAAACCGCACCAGCGCCGGAAAAAATAAAAGGGCCTTATGTATACTTTAGCTGGGTAGCCGCACATTCATCTGGTACCAGCAAGGGCGAGCGCAATTTCGATTTGTATATTGATGATGAAAAGGTGCTCACATTTACTACCTACCCTGCCCACCAACACCCTAACTGGATATTTACAGCCCCAGATAGCACAGCCCTGATATTTCAGCAAACCAAAAGAGATGGCGCCAACGATGCCCATGGTCTTGCCTACCTTCGCCTGCCTGCAGCAAGAGTAAAACCCGGCAAGCCACTAAAATTAAAAGTTATAGGCCAGGCACAAAACAGCAATGACTGGTACATGACCTTCAAATTCTCATTTGAAGAAAAGGCAGACATAGAGCCTATGCCATTTATACTAAAAAACGGCAAACAGCCTGTTGTATTGACAGCCTTACATTTCGGCAAGCCATCTCCATTCCATGTGTTGGTCAACAATAAAGAGGATTACACCTTCACTGTGCAAAACGGGGTGAATCATTTTGATATCCCGGTTGCTGCAGTAAAACAACCGGATAGTGTGCTGATAAAAGTAACGGTGGGTAAAAAAGTGTTGCTGGATAAATATGTACAGATCAAACCAGTTACTTACCGGGAACTGGATTTCATACATCATTCACATACCGACATCGGTTATTCACATCTACAGCCCGAAGTACTGAAGATCCACATTAAAAACATAGATGATGCCCTGCAAATGATAGAGGCCACCAGGGACTACCCGGAAGAGGCCCGGTTCAAATGGAATGTAGAATCACTCTGGGCAGTGGAGAACTATATGAAGCAGGCCACGGCCCAACAAAAGGAACGGTTTATAAAAGCGGTAAAGGAAGGTTCCATTTGCTTATCTGCCCTCTATGCCAATATCCTCACCGGCTTAAGCCTGCCCGAAGAAACCTTTCATTATACCGACTACGCACAGCAACTGAATAAAGAATACGGCATCAGTTTGAAAAGCGCCATGATATCGAATATTCCCGGTTATGCATGGACAACGGTTACAGCACTTTCTCATGGAGGTGTAAAGTACTTTTCAAGCGGACCTAATTATATGGGAGAGACACACCTTTTATGGGTGACCGTGTGGGACATTTTGTAAGGGCATGGGCCGATAAACCTGCGTGGTGGGTATCTCCTTCCGGCGAAGAAAAAGTGTTGTTCTGGACTGCAGGCAAGGGTTATTCATCGTGGCATGGCACAGCACCCGGCGAGGTCTTCGACCGTGGCCCAAAAAAGATTGCCACCTACCTTAACGAACTGGACGAAAAGAAATACCCATACGATATAGTACAATGGAGGTATAACATTGTTGCCGACAACGGGCCTATAGATACAAGTATTTCAAGGTTTGTAAAGGAATGGAATGAAAAATATGAATCCCCTAAACTGGTATTGAATACAACTGATAAGTTATTCGAAAAGTTTGAACAGAAATACGGAGATCAGCTACCTGTAGCCAAAGGAGATATAACGCCCTACTGGGAAGATGGCGCCATATCGAGTGCCGATGAAGAAGGAAAGAACAGGCTGAATAGTTTGAAGCTGCAACAACTGGGCAGCCTCTATGCCATTATCGATCCTGCCAGATACAACGAACAAAATTTCTACGATGCCTGGACCAACATAATCATGTTTCACGAGCATACCTGGGGCGCTTACAACAGCACATCCGAGCCAGATGAACCTTTTGTGAAAGAACAATGGCGCATAAAAAAACAGTTTATGCTGGATGGGGTAAGCCAGGCCAATAAACTGGAAAAGGATTTACTGGAACCCATATCAGATCCATCTTCAAAAAAAATAGTAGTATACAATACCTGTTCGTGGAAAAGGAGTGGACCGGTAACATTCAGCGCTACCACACGAGGTAAATCTGTAAAATGCCCGGATGGCAGCATTGTTCCGTTGCAGTTGCTGAGCAGTGGCAACTATATTTTTATTGCAAAAGATGTGCCCGCGCTTGGTTGTGCCACTTATCAGATACTGAATGAAGATGCCCCATTTTTCGGAAGTTTCTATACCAACAGTTCAAATGAAATGTCGAATGAGTTGGTGACATTTGGATGGAGTTTTGAAAATGGCAGCATTACAGATATTCGCATGACCGACAAATATAATTATGCGGGTATCTTTAATAAACAGGGTTTGAACAGCTATTGGTATGAGGCGGGCCTCAACCCTGCCGATGCAGTAACAAATGGTCATGTAAAAGTGAAATGGATAGAAGAAGGAAGGGTTATCTCAACACTAAGCATTACATCAGAGGCGCCAGGCACAAACGGCTTAGAGCGAAGAATCTCATTGGTAGCAGGTAGCAATGAAGTAAGGATAGATAATATGGTAGATAAAAAGATGGTGCGCAACAAAGAGAGTATTCATTTTGCGTTCCCTTTCAACAGTGAACTAAACAGGGCAACCCTGGATGCGGGTTATGGCTCCATGCGTTATCTTAACGACCAATTGGCCGGAAGCAATGTTGATTATCTGTATGGCCGCAGATGGATGGATGTATCTTCAGGCGGCAGGGGTATACAAATGATGATGCTCGAAATTCCGTTGGTCGAACCAGGGGGTATGGCTGATGAAAGACTGGTTGTAAACCAGGGCCTGAGACAATGGAAAAAAGAAAACGCGCCCACCAGCACATGGTTTAGCTATGCCATGAACAACTATTGGCATACCAACTATAAAGCCGACCAGGAGGGCATAGCCCATTTCAAATATTGCCTCCGACCCCATGGCCCCGTAGCATATGATGAGATGGAAAGGGCCGCAGAAGAATTTACCCAGCCACTGATAGCTATACCCGTCAAAGATCAAAATGTAGCTTCGAAAAGCCTGTTTGAATTGAACAACAACCTTGTGGTGGTAACCAGTATTACACCTTTAAGGGATGGTGGATTCATGGTAAGGTTTTATAACACCGCACCAAGAGCACAACAAACAGGCTTTGTATGGAAGTCCTTCCAACCCACAAACCTTATTAACAAAGCAACCGGGCAAAAGTCGGATATAACAGGCAACATTATTCTGGAGCCAATGGGTGTAAGTGAATATATAATCAGGTAAGCAATTTCCTTTTGAAAATAAAAGCAATGATCAGGAGTAAATATTATCAAAGTTCGACGGGCAAACAATCAGTCCGGAAGTTCAGCAACTTCCTGATCTTATTTTTATTGTTTTTAGCCACAGTATCAGAAGCAAAAGATCTCCATATTGTTACAAATGGCTCCAGCAAGTATTCTATAGTAGTCGCACCCAATGCCGGTAAAAATGAATTAAGAGCCGCCGAACTCCTTCAAAGCTATATTAAACAGATCTCAGGATGCCAACTTACACTGGCCAATAAAAACACAAGCTATAATATCACCATCCTACAGGATAGCCGGATAAATAATCCTGATTGTTTTTCTATAAAGACCGGTGCCAATAATGTGATAATCAGCGGCGGCAGGGGCAAGGGGTGTATTTACGGGGTAATATATTTGTTGGAGCATTATTTTGATTGTCATTATTATAGCCCCTCATACAAGGTAATACCGCATAAGAAAGATGTTGTATTACCACCCATAGATCATAGCGAGCAGCCTGCCAATGATATCCGAATAGTCAATATCTCCGAAAAGGTGGATGAAGAATTTATTGATTGGAACCGGCTTAACACTATTGAAGAGTACTATGCCACCGGTTATTATGTGCACACTTTCAACCGACTGATACCCTGGCAGGATTACTTCAAATCAAATCCCGAATACTTTGCTTTCATGAATGGCAAGCGCATCATAGACCAGTTATGCCTCTCCAATCCCGATGTACTGAAGCTTGTAATTGATAAGCTGGAAAATGAAATGAAGTTGCAACCCGAAAAGCAATATTGGTCTGTTAGCCAGAACGACAATTTCTCTTATTGCCATTGCGATAAATGCCAGAAAATAATTGATGAAGAGAAAAGCCCGGCAGGGCCTGTAATCAGGTTTGTAAACCAGGTAGCTGCCCGTTTCCCGGATAAGATAATTTCTACACTTGCCTACCAGTTCAGCAGACCCGCACCAGTGGTAACAAAGCCATTGAGCAATGTGCAGGTAATGCTCTGCACCATTGAGCTAAACCGCAGCAAACCCATTGCGCAGGACGAGGGCAGCAAATCGTTTGTAAAAGATATTGAGGATTGGGGCAAAATCTGCAAACGCATTTATCTCTGGGATTACACCATCGACTTTGCCCATTCAGTAAGCCCGTTTCCTAATATACATGTCTTGCAACCCAATATTCAGTTCTTCTGTAAGAATAATGTAAAGGCACATTTCCAGCAATCCAACATTGCAACAGGACAGGAATTTTCAGAACTGAAACTATACCTTATATCCCGGCAATTGTGGAACCCCAATGCTAATATTGAAGATCTTAAAAAAGAATTTCTGGATGGATATTATGGTAAGGCTGGTTTTTACATTCGCAAATATATGGACGAACTCGAAAGCGAATTAATTAAATCAGGAACAGGATTGGATATATATGGGCATCCGGTAGCGCACCAAAATGATTTTCTATCTTTTCAAAATGGATTATGGTATAATGCAGATTTTGATGATGCTGAGCAAGCTGTAAGTAACGATTCAATTAGATTATTACACACCAGAATTGCCAGATTACCATTGCAATATGCAATTATGGAAATTGGCAAAAATGACATGTTTGGTCAAAAGCATGATAGAAAATATGGCTGGTATATTGAGCATGGGAATGACTTTATTCCTGATCCGGAAATGAAGCTAATGCTGGAATCATTTTATGCCACCTGCAAGCAGGCAAATGTTGCACACCTTAATGAATCAGGCTTAACACCAAAAGATTATTACGAAAGTACACTGAGGTTTATAGATATCCAGGTAAAAGGCAATTATGCTTTCCGGAAGAAAGTAACCGCAGAGCCAATGCCTTCAGTGCAATATAGTAATGGAGACTTATCCTTTCTCACAAATGGTGTGAGAGGAGCCAATGATTATAAAGTTCACTGGCTGGGTTGGGAAGGAAAAGATTTTTCGCTCCTGCTGGATCTGGAAAAACCAGAACCCGCCACATCTATTGAGATCAGCACACTCTGGGATGCAAAAAGCTGGATATTGCACCCTGCATCCATCACTTGTTTTGTTTCAGATAATGGCAAGGATTTCACAAGCGTTGGTGAGTTGAAAACAAAAGGTGATCAGCAAAAGACGGAGTTGACTAAGGTATGGCATTTTGCTCCAGGCAAGCCTACTTTCAGATATGTAAAATTTGAAGTAAAAGGAACCCTGCACCTGTTCGACTGGCACCCTTCCGCCGGTGGTTCATCATGGGTCTTTGTTGATGAAATAGTTGTAAAGTAACAATGCTAACCTTGAATATGATTCGTTTAAGAAATTACTCAGCACGCGATAAAACGCACGTAACCTTTTTCAGTGTTCTTGTAGCCCTGGTACTTTGCATTCCTTCCCTATCATCTGCACAACAATTGCTGCCCTACAAAAATGCCAAACTCCCGGTTGACGAAAGAGTGAAGGACCTGTTGCAACGTATGACTCCCGAAGAAAAATTCCGGCAACTGTTTATGATCCCGGGCGATCTGGGCAATAACACTGATCAGTATAAAGAAGGGCTGTTCGGATTCCAGGTTAATACCACTGCCAATAATGACAATGTTGCAGGCCAGATGATGGCTTATAATCCGGGCAGGGATTTATTTCAAACCATAGAAAAAGTAAACACTATTCAAAAGTACTTTGTAGAACAATCCCGTCTGGGTATACCCATCATTATTTTTGATGAAGCCCTGCACGGCCTCGTGCGAACAGGCGCTACAGCATTTCCTCAATCTATTGCTTTGGCTGCTACCTGGGATACTTTATTGATGAATCAGACTGCCCATGCCATTGCTTATGAATGCAAGCTCAGGGGCATCAGGCAAACACTATCGCCTGTTGTTAATCTGGCCACCGACGTGCGCTGGGGACGTGTGGAAGAAACCTATGGCGAAGATCCACTGCTATCTGCGGCAATGGGCGTTGCCTACGTTTCAGCTTTCGAAAAAACGGGTATCATTACCACCCCAAAGCATTTTGTAGTAAATCATGGCGAAGGAGGCAGGGACAGCTACCCCATTGACTTAAATGAACGTCAACTGGAGGAGAGCTATTTTATACCGTTCAAAGCATGTATCCAACAAGGTGGCTCACGCAGTATCATGACTGCCTATAACTCTTTAAACGGAAGCCCATGCTCAGCCAATGATTGGCTGCTGAATGAAAAGCTGAAGAAAGAATGGGGCTTTAACGGATTTGTCATTTCAGATGCAGGCGCTGTAGGTGGAGCCAATGTATTGCATTTTACGGCATCAGGCTATGAAGAAGCAGGCAAGCAGGCCATAGAGAACGGGTTGGACGTAATTTTCCAGACCGATATAGCTCATGCCGATTTATTTAAGAAACCATTTCTCCAGGGCATGGTAAATACCACGAAGCTGGATAGTGCGGTAGCAAGAGTACTACGTGCTAAATTTGAATTGGGGCTATTCGAACATCCCTACGTACCACAGGTAAAACCTAAGGACACAGCATTTCTTGCAGTCCACCGGAAATTGGCTAAAGAAGCAGCGCAGAAATCATTCGTTCTTTTAAAGAACGATGATAAAAAAGTATTACCACTCTCCCCATCAGTAAAGAAAATAGCCCTAATCGGCACCGATGCAACTGAGGCCAGACTGGGAGGTTATAGTGGGCCGGGAAACCATAAAGTAAATCTGCTGGATGCACTAAGCAAAGCCATAGGCAAAGAGCGATCAGTAAGTTACGCTCCGGGATGCGGACGTGATTATAAACCCTACAATGTAGTTGCGCCTGAGTATCTTTTCACAAGGGATCAAAACAACAAAGCACCCGGATTAAAGGGCATCTACTACAACAACATAAGCCTGGACGGAAGGCCGGCATTAGAACGTACAGATGCCAAAATCGATTTCCAGTGGACTTTATTCTCTCCGCATCCTTATGTTGACTATGGCTTTTTCTCCTGTAGCTGGACAGGCTTTATATCAGCCCCTGCTACCGGGCATTTCAAAATAGGCATAGAAGGCAATGAAGGATACAAACTCTATATCAACGGCAAGCTTCTGCTCAATACCTGGAACCAGCAATCATATAGCACCAAATTGGCCGAATACTACTTCGAAAAAAACAAGGAGTACCAACTAAAAATAGAATACAAAGAGCCATCAGGTAATTCACGTTTAAAACTTATCTGGAATGCAGATGTGGTTGATGAAACGGAACAGAAGATTGAAGATGCAGTAAAAATCGCCAAAGAAAGCGATGTTATCATTGTTGCTGCCGGCATCAATGAAGGTGAATTTCAGGACAGGAGCAAATTGAATCTGCCGGGCAGGCAGGAAGAAATGATTTCGCGTTTAGCCGCTACCGGCAAGCCTGTTGTTGTTCTATTATTTGGCGGCAGTGCTATTACCATGAACACATGGCTGGATAAAGTCAATGCAGTTGCAGATGTATGGTATCCAGGTGAAGCAGGCGGAGAAGCCATTGCCGATATGCTGTTGGGCAATACCAACCCATCCGGCAAACTACCCATCACATTCCCTATGACCGAAGGGCAGCTACCACTCACTTACAACCACAAGCCCACCGGCCGTGGCGATGATTATATTGATGGCAGCGGACAGCCATTATTCCCATTCGGCTATGGATTAAGCTATACCCAATTTGAATACAGCCATTGTGACCTCTCTAATTCCCATCTCATTTCCAAACGTTCCATCCTGAAGACCTACCCTATTTCAGAGCCGATTACCCTAAAGTTCAACCTTAAAAACACAGGTAGTTATGATGGCGACGAGGTGGTACAATTGTATATAAAAGATGAATTAGCATCAGTAGCCCGGCCAATCAAGGAATTGAAATCTTTTCAGCGCATTCATTTAGCATCCGGGCAGGAAAAAGAAGTAACCTTTACCATTACCCCCAACATGCTGCAAATGCTCAATGCTAAAATGCA
Organism: uncultured Bacteroidota bacterium; assembly: GCA_903903635.1. Lineage (GTDB taxonomy): Bacteria > Bacteroidota > Bacteroidia > Chitinophagales > Chitinophagaceae > Nemorincola. The sequence continues at coordinate 25,009 of CAIUZK010000193.1, read as the reverse complement.
GCGGGTTGTTGAGCCCGGCACCTTCAGGATAATGATAGGCAGTTCCAGCAAAGATATCAGGATAAAGGAAACTATAGAGATTAAGGAGGATAAGGATAATTAGTTTATTTCTTTCTTGATCCTACTTGTTTTGGCGTATGCGCCCTGGTACTGCGGGTACCCGATGAGCGCCTTGGACCTCTGCTGCCACTATGGCTATGATTACTATGTCCTGAATGTAACCTATAGTGATGCCTTCCTCTTGAAGAGTTGGAATAAAAACCTTCCGAATACCCCACACTATGCACCTCACCATTGGCTAAGGCTATAATAATACCTACTGTCATTATCGACCCGCCTGCAATGGCTACGCCTTTATAGGTATTAAATGAGTTCCTTTGCCTCGGGCTCATTGGTGGCGCTGGTCCGTTCAGTTCCTTACCCCCATATATGTCCGACATACCGATCATGCCCACTATTAGGGCTCCTATTCCAACAAAGGTGGTTATACCCCCAATATGGGCATTGTTTGGTTCCCTTTCAATACCCGGAAAATTATACAGATCATTTCCATTTTCAAGATCAAGATGAGTAAAGTTATAGGTATTAAATACAGGCAAATTTGAAGTCCCATTTTGTTCTGCTTCAATTACCGGCTGATCGGGAATCGATGCCAGCGTTAACCCCTGAGCATATACCCTATTTGTAATCACCAGGATTACCAAACAAAAAAGGATAGCAACAAATCTACATTTCATATGCATTGCCCTAAAAGTGAATAAACTGGTGCAAAATTATAACAGTATCTGAAAATAGCATTTGACAATAGTCAAATAGTTTTAAAATCCAGTAATTGCCAACCTAAAAAAATGATATTGCATTCCATTTGCGCAAAAAAAGCAGTATTACATCGAAATATACACCATTTGGGGTATATGAATCCAACAACCTGATGTCTAAATTTGATGAAAATTATATTTTATGAGATCAATCTACATGTTGCTCGTTTCCATTTCATTGTTGCTGCAAAACAATGTTCAGGCTCAAATCAACAAGGTTTTAAAACCTGGCTCCAGGCTCATTTACTCTGTAAGCAGCAGCCGGGGTAGTTATGATTTTGTTGTAACACTTATCGACAAAAAAGGCACTGCATTTAATTGGGAAATGGGTAGCCCCGCTGATATAAAAGGCAAGATCATCCATACATCAAAGGCACTGCAGGAAGGTTACATTATGTTCAACTATTTCCGTTCAGAAACCAAACAGCTCGATGACAAAACCCTTAGTGTATGGATTAGCCAGCAAATTTTCAAGGCACTCTCCAAAGGTGGAGAACCTGTGAAAGTTGGCATGTCAGGCCCTGATCAGGATCCTATTGACATGCAAAAGACAACCGAAGGAAGTTTCACGGTTACAGTTAATGGCAAAGAAATCAGTATAAAGGACATGATGGTAAAACCTGTTAAAAAGGAGAATGAGCAATGGGTTGCAGATCAGAGCAATGATATGTATTTCACTTACAACATGGAATCCGATTTTCCGGTTATTTTAAGAATGAACGCAGGCTTTACACTCCAGCTTAAAGAGATTAAAACAAACTAACCACTAAAAGAATTGGCCTCATTCGTTCAATTCTTATTTCTCCCAAATCAGCAATGCCTTCATCTGAATCAGATTATTGCTTCAGTTGAAGGCATTTTCCTGCATTATATTTCAATAATCAATCATCCCAGGTACTGCATTTAGCACAATCATACCAAATTACAGGAAAAGGCATCTGCATTTATAAATGAATTTGTAACTATGCATAGTAAACGCATTCAAAATGGGCTTATCATATCCTTACCAGATCGGTACAACTGAAGAATACCACGCAGCATGGAAAAAGAGCGTGGATGACCCTGAAGGGTTCTGGGCCAAAGTAGCCTCATCGTTTCTGTGGCGCAAGCGATGGGACAGTGTTTTAGAATGGAACTTTAAAGATCCAGACATTAAATGGTTCAAAGGCGCGAAACTGAACATTACCGAGAACTGCCTCGACAGACACCTGGGTACGCTTGGCAACAGGCCAGCCATAATCTGGGAACCCAACGACCCCGAAGAACACCACAGGATCATCACCTATCGCGATCTGCATCACAAGGTGGTGCAATTTGCCAACGTACTTAAAAACAATGGCGTTAAAAAAGGTGATTGTGTTTGCATATACATGGGCATGGTTCCCGAACTGGCTGTTGCTGTGCTGGCATGTGCCAGGCTTGGCGCCATTCACTCAGTTGTGTTCGGAGGCTTCAGCGCCCAAAGTATTGCCGACCGGCTGCAGGATGCCATGGCCAATTATATCATTACCTGCGATGGCGCCTTCCGTGGCAATAAAGTTATACCGCTTAAGAGTGTTATTGATGATGCACTGGTGCAATGCCGCTTTGTAAAAAAAGTAATTGTACTTACCCGCACGCATACGCCCATCAGCATGATAAAGGGCCGCGATGTGTGGTGGGACGACGAGATCAACAAAGTAGAGACCATGGGCAATCCCGATTTCCCGGCTGTCGAGATGGATGCCGAAGATCCTTTGTTCATTCTCTACACATCCGGCTCTACAGGCAAGCCCAAAGGTGTGGTGCATACCTGTGGTGGCTACATGGTATATACTACCTATTCTTTTGTAAACGTCTTCCAGTACAAGCCCGGCGACATACATTTCTGCACTGCCGACATTGGCTGGATCACCGGCCATAGCTACATACTTTATGGTCCATTAGGCGCTGGCGCTACATCCTTGATGTTCGAAGGTGTACCTACATGGCCCAATGCAAGCCGTTTCTGGGATATTGTAGATAAGTTCCGGGTTAATATTCTGTATACCGCACCCACAGCTATTCGCAGTCTTATGGGCTATGGCCTCGGCCCGTTGCAAAATCACGACCTGAGCAGTCTCAAAGTATTAGGTTCTGTAGGCGAACCCATAAACGAAGAAGCATGGCATTGGTTCTCCGAAAACATTGGCAAGGGCAAATGCCCTGTAGTCGACACGTGGTGGCAAACTGAAACCGGCGGCATACTAATCTCCAATATGGCAGGTGTTACCCCTTCCAAACCTTCTTATGCTACCCTGCCCCTCCCTGGGGTGCAACCCATGCTGGTAGATGAAAGTGGTAATGAAATACCGGGTAATGATGTAAGTGGTAACCTGTGTATTAAATTCCCATGGCCATCCATAATCCGTACTACTTATGGCGATCATGAACGTTGCCGCAACACCTATTTTGCTACCTATCCCGAATTGTACTTTACAGGAGATGGTTGTTACCGCGACGAACAAGGCAACTACCGCATCACAGGCCGTGTAGATGATGTACTCAATGTAAGCGGTCACCGCATTGGTACTGCTGAGGTCGAGAACGCCATAAACATGCACGCGGGTGTAGTGGAGAGTGCAGTTGTAGGTTACCCGCACGACATAAAAGGACAAGGTATCTATGCCTATGTAGTATACAGCAATACCCATGGCGACGAAGAACTCTCGCGCCAGGATATTATGCAGACCGTAACCCGCATTATCGGACCTATTGCCCGTCCGGACAAGATACAGTTTGTTACAGGTCTGCCCAAGACCCGCAGTGGTAAGATCATGCGCCGCATACTCCGCAAAATTGCCGAATTGGATCTCGACAATTTAGGCGACACATCAACCTTGCTAGACCCTGCAGTGGTAGACGAGATAAAAAATGGAAGGATTTAAACAGACTCTTCTCAAAACATATACTGTATTTCTAAACAAAAGTAGCCACATAAAAATGGCTACTTTTGTTTTTTATCTAAAGTGCCAATGCATCTAAAAACCTTTTGGCCAATCACTAATTCAATAACCCGATGTTTGTATTTTTGAATTATGATCACGATCTATGGCATCAAGAACTGCGACACTATGCAAAAAGCCTTTAAGTGGCTCGCGGCAAACAACTACAATTTCGAATTCCATAACTACAAAGAATCGGGCATTTCGCCTGATACCCTTACCACCTGGCTGCAGCATATCCCGGTCGATAATCTGATCAATACCAAAAGCGCCACCTACAGGGCCCTGCCCGAAACCGATCGTAAAAATGCCTTAACCAATACTCCCGATGCCATCAGGGTTATGCTCAATAATACATCCGTTATAAAACGCCCGCTCATCGACCTCGGCAAGGGCACATACATGTTGGGTTGGGATGAAAAAGTTATTGCACAGATCAGTGAGACAATTTCACGAGACAATTAACTTCATGTTTGTCAGTATCTCCACTGAGCACCAATCAATTAGTACGAAATATAAAGTTGCCAGGCACAAAAATGTTGATCAGGCAGAAGATTATCACATTTTCCAGTACATTTAATTTTCAATCTTCTTTCTGATCCGCATTTATGAAACACCTTGTCTTTATATTCATTGTTATGCTTTGCCAGATCACATCCCGGGCACAGCAAACATTTCCTGTCAATGGTGTTGCCGATCACCGGGAAGGCTGCTATGCATTCCGGCATGCATCAATATCATCCGATGGTATAAACTATATAGCAGATGCCAGTATGGTGATTCGCGATGGTAAAATAGTATCTGTTGGCTCAAACATAAATATACCTGCTGATGCGGTCGAAATCGATTGCAAGGGCAAGTTTATCTACCCTTCCTTTATCGATATCTACAGTAACTACGGGATGCCTGGTTCTGAAAAAGGCAGCACCCCAGATATTCACCAGCCCGGGCAATTTAGCGCTAACCAGAAAGGCGCTTTTGGCTGGAATCCTGCTATTCGCAGTGAAATAGATGCCGCAAGAATATTTATCACAGATGATGCCAAAGCAAAACCGCTGCGCGAATCCGGCTTCGGACTGGTGTTGTCACACTTGCAGGATGGCATAGCCCGTGGCACAGGTACGGTTGTATCCCTTGCCGGCAAAAAAGAAAACCTGGTCATTATCAAAGAACGGGCAACATCCCATTATTCTTTCAATAAAGGTTCATCTGCACAAAGTTACCCGTCCAGCCTGATGGGAACCATTGCCCTGCTGCGCCAGTACTATATGGATGCGGCATGGTACAAAACTAATCCTGCGGCAGAAGGAGTAAACATAACACTGAAAGCATTCAATGAGCAGCAAGACCTGCCACAGATATTTGATGCCGGCGACAAATGGAACGACCTAAGGGCATGGAGATTAGGCAATGAGTTTGGCGCTCATTACATTATCAAAGGTGGAGGTAACGAATATCAACGCATAGCCGATATTGCGGCTACTCACGCGGCTTTTATTATCCCTGTCAACTTCCCTCTTCCCATTGATGTTGAAGACCCTAACGATGCGCGTTTTGTTTCGCTCACCGACATGAAACACTGGGAACTGGCCCCAACAAATCCCGCTGCTATTGAAAAGGCCGGTATTAAATTCTGCCTCACATCCGCTGATCTGAAGGAAACCAAACTATTTCCCGATAACATCCGCAAGGCAATCGATTACGGGCTTTCTCCTGCCGCAGCCATAGAGGCGCTCACCAAAACACCAGCTACATTACTGGGGATATATGATAAAACCGGCAGCCTCGAACCCGGCAAACTGGCCAATTTCCTGATCACCTCCGACACCCTCTTTACCGAAAAATCGAAGATCATTCAAAACTGGATACAGGGCGAAAAGTATGGGATAAAAGAAGACCTGATGACTACCATCTCCGGCCCTTACGATCTGGTTATTAATACCATACAGGGCGACAGAAAATACAGCATCAACATCAAAAGCAATACCTATGCTTCCATGACAACCAGCGGGGTAAATATTTCAAAATACAATTTCGATGGCAAAGTTGTCCGCCTGGATATAACAGCCACTGGCTATGGCAAACCTATAGTGATTGATTCCACATCTAAGGGTGTTAATATTATAAAATATAGTTTCGATGGCAATACGGTCCTCACTGATTTATCAGCTACTGGCAATGGGAAACCTAAAGCCATTGATTCCACATCTAAAGGTAGTGACACAAGCAAAGCCAAAAAGCCTACGAAAATTTACATGACCAATTCTTTTCCGGTATTTGGCCTCAATGTCATCCGCCTTACCGGCATGGCCAATGGAAATATATTGCAGGGTACTGGCGTGGATTCTATTGGCAATCCGGTTTCCTGGTCTGCCACACCCATACCACAAGAAGAAAAAATCGACTCCACCAGCTTTTGGGATAACGACATTCCCAAAGACTGGATAAAGTATAAAGATCAAATTAAAAACATAATTGCAGGAAAAGTAAAAGACCTGCCTAAAATCGGAAATATCACCTATCCGTTTTGTGGTTATGGCTGGGAAGTGGCCCCTGCCCAGCAAGACATACTTATTAGAAATGCAACCGTCTGGACCAATGAGCCGGAAGGGAAATTATTGCAAACTGATGTGCTCATCAGGAAGGGTAAAATAGCTGCTATCGGCAAAAACCTGGATACTGCCAAGGTCAGGGTAATTGATGGTACCGGCAAGCACCTTACAGCCGGCATTATCGATGAGCATTCGCACATAGCAGCCATGAGCATCAACGAGGGCGCCCATTCCGTTACCTCCGAGGTCAGGATAGGCGACAACCTCAATCCCGAAGACATCAATATATACCGGCAATTGAGCGGCGGAGTTACCACCTCGCATATCCTGCATGGCAGCGCCAATACCATAGGAGGCCAGACCCAACTGATAAAACTGCGTTGGGGCATGAATGATGAACAGTTGAAATTCCAGGGTGCAGATCCATTCATCAAATTCGCCCTTGGCGAAAATGTAAAACATACCGGAGCTCAGGGCAATACCCGCTTCCCCGATACGCGCATGGGTGTGAACGAAGTAATGGTCGATGCCTTTACCCGTGCAGTCGATTATGAGAAGGCGCTTCATGGTCCGCAGGCACGGTTTGTTCGCCACGACCTGGAACTGGATGCACTTGTCGAAATAATGCACCAGCAGCGTTTTATAACCTGCCACAGCTATGTGCAAAGCGAAATAATTGCAGCCATGCGTCTTGCCGAACAATTCGGGTTCCGCATCAACACATTCACCCATATTCTCGAAGGCTATAAAGTGGCCGACAAAATGAAAGCTCACGGCGCTAATGCAAGCTCCTTCAGCGACTGGTGGGCCTACAAGACAGAGGTGCAGGATGCTATACCCTACAATGCCGCATTAATGAATCAGGCAGGCATCAATGTAGCCATCAACAGCGATGATGCCGAAATGGCCCGTCGCCTCAACCAGGAAGCCGCCAAAAGTGTAAAGTATGGCGGCATGAGCGAAGAGGACGCCCTAAAAATGGTAACCCTCAATCCTGCGAGGATGCTGCATGTAGATGGCAAGGTGGGCAGCATAAAAGTGGGCAAGGATGCCGACCTCGTATTATGGAGCGATAACCCGCTCAGCATCTATGCTACATCTCTGTACACTATGGTTGATGGCATCATCTACTTCAACCGGGAAAGCGATCTTACAGCAAGAAAACAAATTGCCACCGAACGAAACAGGCTGATACAAAGAATGATTGGTGAAAAGAAAAAAGGCGTACCAATGACTACATTCACTCCTGCACCCGAAATCACAAATGAATGCGGCGATCATGGCTCGGGTATCTTGATGAATGAAACTGATTGAGAATTATTCTGATACTCTTTACCACCATTGAAATCGCCACCAAAAAATAAAACAATGAGAGCAACAATAATACTGATAACCGCACTGTTTTCTATCCTCTTTGCAGGGGCTCAGGAAACCATGCATCCTGCTGGCAAGTACACGGAGGTTTTCTATATCTTCAATGGCACGGTGCATATCGGCAATGGACAAGTTATTAATAACGGTATCATCAAGGTGAGCGGAACAAAAATAGAAGCCGTGGGAACCGACATAGTAATTCCCCCCGGAGTTCCCGCTATCGATGCCCGGGGCCAGCAGGTTTATCCGGGGCTTATCCTTTCCAATACCGATCTCGGCCTTAAGGAAATTGCCAATGGCGCCAGGGGTAGTAACGACTATGCTGAGGTCGGCGACCTAAACCCCTCCATGCGCAGTATCCTGGCCTATAATACCGACTCAAAGATCATCAATACCCTCCGCAGCAATGGCATTCTGCTGGCTAATGTCGCTCCTCAGGGCGGACTCATTTCAGGTTCATCCTCCGTCGTTCAACTGGATGCATGGAACTGGGAAGATGCCGCTTACAAAATGGACAATGCCATACATTTTAATATGCCCTCGCTTATGGCCCGTCCCAGAAGACCTGTCAGCAAGGGCCGCATTGAAACTCCCGAAACCGATGTTATAAAAGATGGACTGGATAAAATTGAGACAGTAAAAAATATGTTTCGCGAAGCCAAAGCCTACCTCACGGTTAATAACCACGAACACACCAATATCAAATTCGAAGCCCTCAAAGGATTATTCAATCACCGGCAGAAATTGTATGTTCACTGCAACCTTGTAAGGGAAATGCTCGTGGCTATAGACATTGCTAAAGAATTCAGTTTCGATGTGGTAATAGTTGGCGGCAGTGAAAGCTACCTGGTGGCTCCCCTGCTCAAGCAAAACAATATTGCAGTTATCTTAAACCAGATGCACCAACTGCCTGCCGCTATGGATGATGATATCGACCAGCCATTCAAGACCCCTGCAGTCTTGCAAAAGGCAGGTGTATTGTTTGCCATCAACGATGAATTTGAAGAAAGCAGATACCGCAACCTGCCCTTCAATGCAGGTACCGCCGCAGCCTACGGATTGAGCAAGGAAGAAGCCTTATCTGCCATTACGCTCAATGCCGCAAGGATAGCAGGTATCGACCAGACCACAGGCACTATTGAAGCCGGTAAAGATGCCAATATCATAATCAGCGAAGGAGATATACTGGATATGAGAACCTGTATTATTACTATAGCATTTATTCAGGCCAGAAAAATTGACCTCAACAACAAACAAAAAATCCTGTACGAAAAATACAGGACTAAATATGGCGCTAAATAACGTTCTTGTGCTATATCTGCGGCTTATGGAAAAACTAGCTGTTTAACCGGTAATCAATGATTAATTGTAAAAAACGGCAAAGACATTTGCCTGTAGCTGGTTAAAATTATGCGGCATCACAGTTCCAAACCATTTTCAGCACTTTCTCCCCTATTTCCTTAGCCGTTTGTTCATCATTACATTCCAATGCAAGCCACTGAAGGGATTCCTTATCCGGACGTAATCCCAAATCATTATGCTGCAAATTATTTACTGGTATTGCTGATATTGCAGAGTTGTTCTCAAACATTACCTTATAAACGGTCACGACACAAAAGTCGCAACATGACAAAGAATATTTTATGACGGCAGTCAGAACAATAAGTGACACATATCATTATGGAGCCAATTTCCTAAAACACCATATGTTTTCATACCACTTCCAGACTGTTTGCCATAGGCTGCCTAAAAAAACCTATACCTTATTGGAGCAACTCAAATCATTATTTCTACCTTTCCCAACCACTTTAGGAACGGAATGATTATTTTCACATGAAATTATTACCGGAACCAAATTGAAAAGATGAGCGCACTAAATCCAGTCATCCGCACACAGAGTTTTAGTCATTCCCGGCTGGAGTCACTTGATGCACTTAGAGGATTCGATATGTTCTGGATCATCGGGGGTGAGTTTATTTTTCATGGTATGGCCAAGGCCACCGGCTCACCATTCTGGAGAGCGCTATCCGAACAGTTCACACATCCCGACTGGAACGGTTTTCATGCCTACGATCTTATCTTTCCCCTATTCCTGTTCATGGCTGGCGTATCTACACCCTATTCGGTTGGCCACGACCTCGAAACCGGCAAATCAAAGAATGAAGTGTTGTGGCGGGTGGTTAAGCGGGGGCTGTTACTGGTTTTCCTGGGTTGGTATTGCAACAATGGCCTGGCTATAAAACCGGTTGCCGAAATGCGTTTTTGCAGTGTATTGGGCCGCATAGGCCTGGCCTATATGTTTGCCAATATCATTTATCTGTATGCCAGAGAAAAAATGCAGTATGTATGGTTTGCCGCTATACTTATTGGTTACTGGCTGCTGCTTAAATTCACTGCTGCGCCCGGCTTCCCTGCAGGCACTTTAACCATGGAAGGCAACTTCGCATCTTATATCGATAGAACTATTCTTCCCGGCAAGCTTTACCTGGTTATTCACGACCCCGAAGGTCTTGTTTCCACCCTGCCGTCCATATGTACCGGCCTGCTGGGGATACTGGCTGGCAAACTACTGCGCAACGGCATGTTTACACCTCAGAAAAAAGCAATTTACCTGGCTATTGCAGGGGCAATTTCGCTGGTATTAGCTCAAATCTGGAACCTTGATTTCCCCATCAATAAAAACCTCTGGACCAGTTCATTTGTGCTGCAGACAGGGGGATTAAGTCTGCTGCTGCTTAGTTTGTTCTACTATATTATTGATGTATTGGGATACAAACAATGGGCCTTTTTCTTCAAGGTCATCGGTATCAATTCCATCATGATATACATCTCCAGCCGGTTCATCAACTGGGACCATGCCAACAATGCATTTTTCAAATGGGCCGGGCAGTTGGTGGGCAGCCCCTACAACATTGTGATCATGTCCATTGGGTTCCTCGCGGTAAAATGGTTTTTTCTGTATTTCATGTACAAAAAGAAGGTATTTCTTAGGGTATAGGTATTGTCCCATTTCCCTGATCCAATTCCGTTCAACAAGAGCTTATGAGGCATTTTCTGGAGATAATAGAGGACATTAGTTTGATCCTGTTTATTGCCACCATATTACTGGCTCACTACATGATCATTCGTTTCTATATCCTCCGCGTCCAGGGTAAAATCACTACCGGATACAGAATAACCGCCAGTGTGATAGATTACGCGATACAACAGACTCATGACCCCAAAGTGCTTAAGACATTGTATCACTGCAAGAAGGTCTATAAAATCGTCATAGTTTCCCTGATCATAACACTATCCCTGTTTGTAATCAGTTCTGTTTGGATTGAAAGAATTATCCCATAAAACCAATAAAAACAAACCTGGCCCGAAGGGCAAGAATATGATTTACCAGGGGCAAAGCCCCTGGTAAAAAAATTATACAACCCAACCGGGAACCGGTTGAATACTGCGCTAATGCCGGATTATTTATAACTAAACGACATTACCTCCAAAGTAACACATAGGAAGTACACCCCAATTTACACGGGTCGAAAAAACTACAAGACTATGATTTGATTAGTTCAGCCTGTCGTGCTGATTGTAAGTATCATGTGTATTCCACCATGCTGTTTCTCTCCACCTTACAGAGAATGGCATGATGATCCAGGAAATGTAAATATTACCGTGCGACACGATCTTGAATGGTCCGTCAGTCTTGCCTGGTAAAGCATGGTTCACATCAATCATAGACACATCGCCCATTGTAGCCATAAACCTGAGCTTCATACACATAGCCAGATTTTCAGCAAATTCAGCTTTCAGATACGGTGCACAGTTAAAACTCATTCCGTTCTTAACATCCGGAGCATTAGCCAAAGTCGTCATATTGAATTGAGGTATAATCCCTGCTCCTACTGATGCGCCAAATGCCAGGCGTTTACTATTGATGGCATCACATCCCACCTTCCACTCTACACCAATTGGCATTCCTATCTGTATTGTGCTGGCATCCATCGATGGCTTGCCGCTTTTCACATCATTGTTCACATAAGCCAGATTCAATCCCGGCCATGACAGCATATTGCCGGTAATACCTATCGACATAGCCCACAAACTGATATGGCCTGTGGCTTTAAATGGTATTGATGTACCGATATAGCCTCCCACATTAAACTGGGAAATCTGGTGAGTAATGTTGGTATCACCCAATCCGGCGCCTAAACTGCCAAATGGTACGGTACCGTCAAATTCACCCATTGTCATTATTCCATGACCGCCTATTTCATACCTGTCCATATCTGAGAAATAACTAAAAAATGGCTTTAACTGAAACAGGTACTGAGCCTGTCCGGCCATTGGCATTCCCAACAAAATAACAGCGATAAATAGTATCGGTCTTTTAATAAAATTCATATCAGGCACCTTTTGGTTGTAAAAATATAAAAATACTGTTAAAAAAAGATACTATTACCATATGGTTTCAGATTAGTTTCAAAATCACCCCATTTACCCATATTTTACCCTGTATTCGTGGTTTCGCATGGTATTTTTGTAAATTCACACCCTCATGCCCCGTTCTAAATTATATATCAGTAATACGCAAGGCAAAGGCCGTGGCATTTTCACAACCGCTGCCATACCAGAGGGCACCATTTTAGAAACGGCTCCTGTTATCGTACTAACAGCCGAAGACCGGAAAATAGCAGACCAGACCTTGCTGCACGATTATATTTTCGAATGGCAACCTGATGGGCAACCCATGTGCTGCATGGCGCTGGGCTGGATACCCCTGTACAATCACGCCTACTATTCCAATTGTGAATATTGCATGAACTACGAAGAGCAGACTATGTTTATCCAGACAATTCGTGATATTGCTCCCGGCGAAGAACTCACCATCAACTACAATGGCGACTGGAACGACCAGGCCAAATTATGGTTTGAAGCCGAATAACCGAAAAAAACTATTAGCAGAATTACTCCACCCTATACACCGGATACCTTAAGTAAGCCTGGTCCAGATAGGCCGAATGCCGGTACACAAAATCAAGTTGCGCATTGCCATCTTTGGCAAATTCAGGATCTTTTTTTCGTTTTTCTTCCAGCAATTTTTTAAGTGCCGGGTCCTTAGCCAGCAACTGAGCAGCTACATCCTCAAATACATAGTCGCTGAAATATTCTTTCTGCTGCAGTATGCCATCAAAAATATTCCATGCAAAAAACGCATCCGGGCCGGTTGGTTCCAGTGTTTCCACCAGGTAGCGCTTTGCCGGCTGGCTCAGGGTAATATAATAATCCCCCTCTGCAAAGTTCATCTTCCCCTTCATGGGGGTTACCTTAACATTTTTATGCAGGTAGTGCTTTTCATACGGCTTGTCCAGGGTTTCGTAATTATCAATGTGATAGGCCGTAACATTTATTGCTGTATCCTTTTCAAAACGTTCTGTATGCACTCCGTTTGCCCTGAGGCAGCTTATAACCGACACCCATGTTTTGGGTATTATATAAGCCTGTGGCGCAGTCACCGATTTCACGGGCACAAAATGATTATAGAAAGGAATCGTTCTGGTGTATGGTTTTGACCGGTCGTAATACAACCTCGGCAATCCCGATACGCCGCTCTCTTTATAACCTGCCTCATAACCTTTAAACTCTATACTGTCGCAACGGGTCGTATCAGGAGTCCAGTCCAGTACAAAGTCTTTCTGCAGCATAAGGTCTTTTTTATCATCGGCCCTTATCCGTTTTATCTCACCTGCATGCTCCGAGGCGGTTTTAATAAATGTCAGCATCAATTCATAAGTAGCCATCACCCTATCCTTAAAGGGCTTCAGCATATGGGTTTCAGGCACATAGGCCAGAATATGATACAATGCCGCGTATCCGCTTGAGAACCTTGGCGGATCATAAAATTCACGCCAGCCATTTTCCGGTGTTTTGTCAAAATCATTCACATAGGGCACAAGGTCATAACCCTTGGCCTTCATGTCCTGATACAGCAGCGGGGTAAAGGTTTTATACATATAAGCGCCTGTCTCACCACCCATTTTATCATGCTGCGATGCCAGCAGGGTCATTATATGCTGATAGTCTGCGCCGTCGCTCACATGGTTATCAATAAAAATATCCGGATTTATACGTGCAAAGAGTTCTTCCAATCCCAGTGTCTCGGCGGCATCACACTTTGTAAAATCACGGTTCAGGTCCAGGTTCCGGGCATTCCCCCTGAAACCATAGCTGCGCGGCCCGTTCTGATTCGGACGGCTGTTACTGTTGCGGTTAAGTGCACCACCCAGGTTATACATAGGAACCACAACCAGCACTATATTTTCAGGCACGGCTATTTTGCCCATCACAGCATCCCTTATCAGCATCATACAGGCATCCACCCCATCAGGCTCGCCGGGGTGAATATCATTATTGATCAGTATGATGATCCGGTTGCTTTGCTTCCAATCTTCCCTGATATACTTGCCGTCCCTTGTATAATAAACTGCCCTCAGTGGCAAACCAATATCAGTAATTCCGGCATCTCCTATCAGCGTACTGTGGTAAGTGGTATACAGTCGTTTGTAAAAATCCATTGCCTCGGCATAGGTAGCCGTCTCCATGCCGTTCGACCGTTCAAATGGCGTAATAAATGTTGTATCAGTCCCCCCGGCACGGGCCAAACCACCTACCAGTATAACTGCCAAAACCAACAGCAACAATCTTTTCATATAGCAAATATAATATCGTTAAGCCACCCAAACCTATCAACCATTCAACTTATCCCTCGCCCGCCATAGCTTCAGCGAAGGCGGGAACCATTCAAAAAAACAACCATTCAACCATTCAACCATTCAACTAATCAACCATTCAACTAATCAACCATTCAACTTATCAACCAACCACCTACCCCCTCAGCACCTCCACTCCCCCATCATCATTTATTCTCACCAACCGCGACGGGCTTCTCACCTCCATATCATCCCTGCGGTACTGCACCACATAATCAGCACCATCAACAATAGATTTACTCACCTGTGTGAAAATTGCGGGCGTAGCATCCCCGCTTATATTGGCCGAGGTAGACACTATCGGTTTCCGGTATCTTTTTATCAGCGCCTTGCAAAAAACATCATTGGTTACCCTTATAGCTATGCTTCCATCCTGTCCCACAACATTTTCAGCAAAACCCAGTGCATTTTCATACACCACCGTTGTTGGTCCCTCCAATTCCTCCACTATCGAAATTATATCAGGATGAGGTGAGGCCACATACCTGATCACATCCCTGGCTTCTGCCAGCAGCACGATCATACTTTTCTCCTTCGGCCTGTTTTTCAGGGTAAATACCCGCTCCACAGCTTCCTCGTTGGTCGCATCACACCCAAGCCCCCAAACCGTATCGGTAGGATATAGTATCACGCCACCCTCTTGCAGGGTTTTAATGCAGCTTTTTATATCCTCTTCAAAATCCACCATAACTATTAAGAATCAATATTTTGCAAGCGGAAAAGTGATTTTATTGAAAATAATCTTTGTGCCTTTTATTTCATAACTTATTACCATCGAGTGTGATATCCTTCGTTTGCTTTATGGTTAATTTTCATTTTGGGGCTATATGCCATATTAAGTATAAAAACCTCATCATTCAACTATCCAACCTATCAACCTATCAACTTTTCAACCTATCAACTTTTCAACCTATCAACTATTCAACCTATCAACCATTTAACCATTCACCCACCACAACAATTGCTCATTGGTTATTTTCATAGCGCAACCAAAATGCCCCTCCGGACATGCCTTGTGCCCATGCAAACCACATGGCCTGCAAGCCAGCCTTTCCGTTACTTCCACCACCCTTGCCTGCTGCCGCAACGGCCCAAAGCCAAAAGCCGGAACAGTGGAGCAAAACACCGCCGTAAGCTGTGCATTCATGGCAGTGGCAAAATGCAATGGCGCCGAATCGTTGGCATAGTTCATCACCGCATCTTCCATCAATGCCGCCGATTGAAGGAAATTCAATTTGCCGCACATATTCACTACCCCGGTCCTCCCGCTCTTATCTGTTATTCCCTGTGCCAGACCCGTATCTCCCGGCGCACCCAATAAATATACAGGATACTCCGCCGGCAGCGCCTTAATCAACGCTACCCATTTTTCAGCCGGAAACTGCTTGGTAAACCACACACTGGAAGGCGCAATACAAATGTACCCCTTGCCCTGGTATTGCTTTACGGCCGCCCGGTCTTCCTCCGACGGATAGAGTTTAGGCAAAGCAAATTGTTCATCTGTAAGTACGGCTATAAGCAACTGGTTGCGCTGCACCTCATGCACCGGGTTGGCGCTATAAGGCTCCGAAAGCACATGCTTTACTTTCAGATCATAACAAAAAGAAAAAGGGTTCTTATCAAATCCCGCCTTAAACCCCGCCCCCGACAAAAAGGTAATGAAACCCGATGTGCCAAATCTGTGCAGGTTGATTACATGCGTATATTTTTCGTTGCGCACCTGTATCGCTATTCGCAACAAATTCCTGTTTTTATTCTTTTGCTTATCCCACACTATTACTTTCCCCAGGTAAGGATGCCCCTTTAGCAACCCTTCATTCCCTTTTCGCAGCAGAAAATCGATCCTCGCCCCGGGATACCGTTCATGTAGTTTCTCTATCACACCTGTTGCCAGCACTACATCACCCGTAAAAGCAGTTTGTATCACCAGCATCTTCTCCATAAAACAATGTTACGCCAAGCCCGATTATTTTCAAAGAAATAACCATATTTTACATGTTTATTATCGCTTTTATACCTGAGTTTCTATATCAGATACGCTGATTTCTCCATCTAATTCCGTTAATTTACCCCCCGTAATCCCGTTAAATGCAAAAAGCCGACACCCTGCTTATTAAATACAATGCCATTGTCATTATTGTTGCATCTATTATGAACAACATGACCATCGACCACCTGGTGCAGCATGGTTACAGTTCATCTTCAGTGCTCATTTACCGCAGTGCCATCACTTTCCTTATTACCGTATTCCTGTCTGCCGGCAATGGTCTTAATCTTTTACCCCGCAACTTCAGGCAGCAGGGATTATTTATGATCAATGCAGGCATATCCATTCTTATGCTGTTTCAGAGTTATGTATACCTCAATGCATCTACCGTGGCCATGGTGCAGCGGCTTGACATTCCTTTTGCTATTATACTTGGTTTTATTATAGGCAAACGTAAAAAAGATTTCAAACTGGTTCTATCCATTATCGCATTTTGCCTGGTACTCTCCATATTTTTTATTGCCCGTCAGATCAACGAAAAACCTATTGGTCTCGTTCTTGCCATGCTAGCCATAATCATGACCTCCTATAGCTACATGCTTATTAAAAAATCTACAAGTGAAGAAAATAACCTGGTTATTGTCAATACGGTAAACATTGGATGCATTGTTGTTGGCCTAATCAGCGGACTCATTGCCCATA
This sequence comes from uncultured Bacteroidota bacterium, assembly GCA_903903635.1. Classification (GTDB taxonomy): domain Bacteria; phylum Bacteroidota; class Bacteroidia; order Chitinophagales; family Chitinophagaceae; genus Nemorincola. The sequence continues at coordinate 7,855 of CAIUZK010000193.1, read as the reverse complement.
ACCTCAACATGATCCGCCTAGCCGACCTGTGGATTTTCGTAGGCGCTTCGGTAAGCCAGTTTCTGCTCAATTACACCATGGCGGTATTATTCAAACACCACGATATAGAGCGGGGTCGCAGACCATACCTGGTAGCCATTCTCCTGGTACTGGTACTCGAACAGATTTGGGTTGGTCACCTTTTCGACTATCGCAACTCACTTATTATCATTATGGTCGTAGCTTTAATATACCTTATCACGCTCGATGCACTCCCCTTCACCCAAAAATGGCACCAACTCAGGCAGGCCAGATCTGTTGAACCTATCCTCGATGAGAACCTGCCTGTTGATTAGCAACCGGTCCATTTCCACTACAATATATATTCCATTTACCCATAAATAGGGGTATACCTCAGGCTGGTTGTCATTTATGTGGCAGGATGCGGGAAAACAGGTTTCAGGTGATTTATTGTATTATAAATTTCGACTGCTTCCATAACACCCCTGCTGGTACATTGTTTAGCTGAAATCAAGGTCATTAGCTTTTGAAAGGTTTTAACAATAAATAATCAGGATTTTAATTTTTTGGCAGTAAATTTGATTCATTAATTTTCGATAAACAAAAATCAACATAAAATGAAAAAGGTTATTCTATCTGTAACTCTGTTATTGCTATCTGCAGGCATTACTTTCGCCCAGCACAAAAAAAGTAAGGATGGCTTGCTCGAAAGCAAGCAACCTATTACTACCACTGCTGCTGTGCCTGACAATATTGCACTTGCTGCGCCGGCCACCACGCTCAAACCAGAAGATCTGGCATTCACAGATGCCACTCACGATTTCGGTACTGTACCTGAAGGCCCTGATGCCACTTGCGAGTTTACTTTCAAAAACAACGGTAAGGAACCAATTGTCATCGAAAAAGCTCAGCCTTCCTGCGGGTGTACTGTACCTCAGTTCTCCAAAGAGCCGGTTGCGCCTGGAGCTACAGGTGTTATCAATGTAGCCTACCACACCAAGGGCAAACCAAACGGTTTTACCAAAACCATAACCGTTGTTTCCAACGCAGGTACAAAGGTACTTACCATCAAGGGCAGTGTTGAAAAGGCGCCTACAGGTTCAGTTCCTGAGAATGTGTCTATGATCAAAACCAATTAATTATATTTCTCTTTTGCAACCCACTCCAACAGCATCAATTGCTGCATGTGATTTGCTTTGACCAAAATAATTGTTGATGTGCGTTCCATCAAATAAACTAAACAACAAACAATGAAAAAAATCTTAATCTCCCTGCTTTGCCTTACCATCAGCCTTACTGCTGCCAGGGCGCAGGATAAAAATGCAGTACCCACAGTATCTCCTACTTCCGGTCCAGCAAATCAAAACCGGGTACTGCCTCAGACTACCCCACCACCGCCTGCCGCACCAACTGTTGACCCTGAAGCAGGCAAATTCAAATTCAATGAAGAAACTCACGATTTTGGCAGCGTTATTGAAGGCCCGACTGCCGAGTGTGACTTCGAATTTAAAAATGTTGGTAAAAAGCCTATCGTAATCTCCGAAGCTCATGGCTCTTGTGGTTGCACTGTGCCTAAATGGCCAACTGAGCCTATCCTGCCAAAACATAAAGGTGTCATTCATGTTACCTATAATACCACAGGTCGTGTTGGTATCATCAGTAAAGATGTATACATAACATCCAATGCACAGCAAAGCCCCATGAAATTACATATCACAGGTACAGTAAGGGCAAAACAGGTTGAGGTAATCCAGCAAGGCACACCTCCTCCGCCACCGCCACCTGCTCCGCCGGTAAATAAATAATTCGGTTCTCATTGCCACATTTCTTTAATTATAGTTGGCAATTGCCAACTATTTTAAAATAACAAACAACACAATTATGAAAAAAATAATCATTGCACTACTTTTTCTTCTTGCAGGCACAGCAACAAACATTTACGCTCAGGAAAAACCAAACGGTCCTGTTTTCAAATTCGACGATGGGGATACACACGATTTCGGTGTAATAAAACGTGGACCTATCGCCAACCATACGTTTACATTTACCAATGTAGGCACACGCCCGCTTAATGTTATGAATGTACAACCATCATGCGGCTGTACCGGCGTTGAATGGATCAAAACTCCAGTAGCTCCGGGTCAGAAGGGCTGGATAAAACTCGGCCTCAAAACCGAAGAGCAGAAAGGCATCTTCAACAAAGAAGTATTCATCCAGTCTGATGCGATTACCCCTCATGGCGAAAAGCGTTACACCCTCTACATCAAAGGCAATGCGGTAGACGAAATAAAGAAACCATAAAGGAATCTATTATCCAGACTTAAAAATCATCAATCCATCTAAAGGCTGCACCCCGCAGCCTTTACTTTTTCCATCCACCCCCCACACTAAAAATTGGAAATTGAAATTTGGTATTTGGAATTGGAAATTGGGATTTTCGGAAATTGGAAATTAGCAAATTGGAAATCACCTCCCTTCTTTCCCCTGCAGCATAGGCACAAATAAAAAGTCGCCCATCTCCTCCTCTTTCACATTACCATCCTTGTCCTTGGTTATGCGCAGCATTTTCTGCCTGCCATCATCGCCCACGGGTATTACCATAATACCGCCAGGCTTCAGTTGTTCCAGCAACTTGGGTGGTACAAATGGCGCACCACAAGTAATGATGATCTTATCAAACGGAGCGTAGGAGGGCAACCCCAGAAAACCATCTCCGAAAAACCGCTTAATGTTCAGGTACTTTTTTATCAGCACAAACTTGCCTACATGGTCATATAGTGCACGCTGGCGCTCAATGGTATAAAGGGTAATGCCCATTTCAGCCAGCACACAGGCCTGGTAGGCGCTGCCTGTACCTATTTCCAGCACCTTATCATATTTCTTTATATCCAGCAACTGGGTCTGGTAGGCCACTGTGTAGGGCTGCGATATTGTCTGACCAGCCACTATCGGGAAAGCCCTGTCTTCATATGCCTGCCGCTCAAAAGCCGGATCCAGGAAGAAATGCCTGGGCACGCGTTCTATAGCAGCCAGCACAGCCTCATCCCTGATTCCCTTATCCCTCAGAATCTGTACCAGTTGCTTCCTCAGCCCCTTTTGCAGGTAGTTATCTTCTCTCGGCAGCGTATGCAGCATATACCTGCAAATATAGAGCAGTAAGGCATCAATAAAAAGAACAATTTTCTTTTCTCATCCACCACTCTGTTCACCCAAATACCAGCCCGTTTATTGGCTACCTGTACAGCTCCACCTTCAGATCATCCATATATATATCCGTCCGGGCATAGTTCCATACAAACAGCTTGATCACATCGCCGTCCTTCATACCGGCAGGTATCCTTGTATAAAAATACACATATCCCCATTGGCCGGTTTTGTAGTAGTTCAGGCTGTAGTTGCCGCTTGCGCTATCTGTTTTGTTCTCTATTTTACAGCCCTTCCATGCCTTACCAGGTATATCCAGCACCAGGAAATGCTTAAAGTAATCGGGCACAAAAGGGTACATAAACCTGCCGCTGCATTTCAGCCACCTGGCGCCTTTATACTGCTCATGGTTATACCTCAGCGATAGCTCCGGCGAATAGTCCTCATGCCGCATCTGGTACACATAACCGCCTTTCATTACTGTATCCCGCACATACTGTACTGAGGTCGAATCATTGAAGTTGTTGCAGGCCAGTGTGCGCATCAGGCTAATACTGCTCGGGGCCGGTTGCCACTCACCCACATCATTCACTATCAGGTCGTCATAGGTCAGTTTATCCCTGAAAAATATCTGGAAGTTATACGCCATATTCGATTCCTCGCTCTTCAGCAATCCCATAGCCTGTAGCCGGCAGAAATCAAGGTTGATGATACTGAATACAATACCTGCCACTATTACCCCCACCCTCACCGCCAGCCGTTGCCTGGCTATATAGCCTATAAACGCAGCCAGCGGCAGAGCCAGCAGCGGATACATATGTATCATGGGCCGCGACCCGTACCCGTTTATATAGTTGAAGCAGTACCATGAGTATATTATATACACATATACCGGAAACAGCAGCCACAAACACCAGTACCACCTTTTATAACTGCGGCGCAACACAAAGCCTGCCAGTGCAAAGATCATCACCGGCCCGTAGGGCAGCCAGCCGTTAGAGAAATAAAACAACCCCTCCCTGATCTTCGGGTGACGCCAGTTAAAACCCTGATCGCCATAACTGTAAAACAGGTAGTGGCCTGTTGTAGCTTTCCAATACAACAACTGTGGAATTACAGGCAGTATAAATGCCACCACAAACAATACAAGCCCCAATTTGTTATCCATCAGAAAACCCGATTTCCCTTTTAATGTTTCCTTGTTATAAACCCCATATAGCAGGGGTATCAGCAGGCACACTACATCCGACGGACGCATTATCGTGATCAGTCCGGCGATGAACCCGCACAGGATAAATGCCATGAACCCCGGCCGCTCGTGCAACCTGATAACCTGGTACATGAGCAGCGCCCACAAAAAGAACAATGGCATATGCGACATGCCCGCCTGGTGCAGCGTAAACCAGAACAGATTGGTGCCTGCAAACAGCACACTCACCGCCAGCAATGCATGTGCCGGGGTAAAGTACATCTTCAGGATTTTGTACACCAGCAGCAACCCCAGCAGCCCATATACCAGCGCCGACAGCTTGATGAGCATCTGGCAGGTATCCGAATAGCCATTGGCCTCCTTACCACCTGCTTTTTCCATTATGTGGGCTATCATAAAAAAGGGTAGTTCCATAAAGGCCACGCCATAGGTATAGCCGTTCAGTATCTTGCCGGTTGGGGTCCTTTGCCGCCCGGTAGTGCCCCTGGCGCTCAGCATTATTTGTTTATCAATACCCTTGTCTGCCGGCAGCTCCGACATATTGGTCAGGTTGTGGTAAATAAAGGTAGCCGGCAGGTACATATAATACCCCAGGGCATCGCCATACAGCGTGGTTGACTTGCTGCCAAAACGGATGAAGAAGACAACCGAAATGCCTAACACAATTATTACAACGATTTTATGCAGACTATTGCCGATCATAAGCTGTGCAGGCTGTTAGCGTATACCTATGCTCCACTACGCTGATCCCTCACATCCAAAGTATACCATTCCAAAGATAACCAACAACCGAACATTTTTCAAGAAAATGCAGGGAGTATTGGTTAACAGTGAAAATGAAGTTTGCGTAAAACCACCTGAACCAGCATTTCCTTGTTTGCCGATCTCAATTCATTGCTTTAATAACCGGGTTACCTATACGATCGATGGTGGCCTTTCAGCCACCATCGAAAAACCAACCAATCTGATAATTCGTAATTACCTCTTTATAAATTTATCTCTTGCAACCTTTCCTTCAGATCTGATTTCATAGAAATACATACCTGCCTGTAACTGGTCGATCGGGAGATTGATGATGCGGTCGGAAGTTGAACAGCTCTTTTTAGCTATAAGCCTTCCTGTTATGTCCTGCACGATTATTTCCGCATTTTCACCTGTAGCATTTTCAAATCTGAAGCGGATCAGGTCCTGGGCAGGGTTAGGATAACAGAGCACATCAAGTTTGCCTGCTGCTGCCTGCTCTACTTCCAGTCTTGTTTGCGGAGTGATGATGTAGGTTTTATCAGTAGCATGGAAATAATCGCCTGTAGTAGATGAAACACCTTCAAGCAGAATCTTACCGTTCGATGGCATAAAGGCCAAAGTAGGATACAAGTATTCGCCCGATGGCATTATAAAGGTACTGGCTGGATGGTAAACAGTGCCACTGGTAAGGTCGGTAGCAATAAGGCTGATTCTGATTGGATCATACCCTGAATCTACTCCCAGGAAATAGGCTACATTGTTTGTTTTATCCAGCACAAAATCAAAGAAACCACCGTTTGTCCATGCATCCATTATAGGTGTAGATGTTGCAATCTTAGCAAATGCCTTGGTTGCAGGGTCAAAAGTCAGGAAGCCATATTCGCCTGTGCGTGAGGCGCCAATCAGGTACTTACCATTGCTCATTTTATAGTCTGAATACGGGCGGTTATGGAAAGGCCATCCTGTAACCAGCCATCCCGGATCAGCAGGAATGATTTCGCTGCTTACCGCATGAAATGCATTATCCGAAGAGTTGTAATATTCCACCCTGGTATAGTCTGTGCCGCCAAAAACAGGGAATCCGCCAATTAGCATCGCGCCGCCGTCGTTGGCAGGTAAAATCAATGGATTGGCACAAGGCTGATTGAGCGCACCGGTAAGTGTATACGTGTGACCACCTGTATCGTAATATTCGCCTACACCGGCTGCGGTATTATCATACCATGCCCCTGCTATCAGCACATTACCGTTGGTCAACTGAGCTGCGCTCATCCACATACGGGCATAATCCATAGATCCGGCAGTGGTAAATGTATTGGTTGTCGGATTGAACATTTCGCATGATGTATAACCAGGCGCAACTCCCAGTGATTGCGATCCGCCTATTATATAATACCTGCCATCGGTCAACTTAACCACACAGGCTGCATCGTGAGGGAAATTCATTGGTATTTCGGTAAAGGTATTGGCCACCGGATCATAAAAATCAGCATAACTACTCGATATGAATCCTACAGCCCTGCCACCAAATGCAGCTACACGACCATCGGGCAACGTGGCCATAGTAGGATATATACGGGTGCTGTTCATACCCGGACCAGCCAGAAAATTGGCTCCGCCGCTTTGTGCGAAACCAGATAAAGAAGTGGAAAGCAGTGCTAAGAGCAACAATGCTTTAATTCCTAATGCCACGGGAATTGATGTCTTTTTCATAAAATCCTATTTACATTGTTCAGTACACAAAGTTTGTAAAGAACCGGTTGCGCCTCCATGCTCTACATTTGTACCATGCCTATTTGTGGTCAGTGGGGGGACTAACCACGATAAGGTAGGGGAAACCCTGAACCCTAAAGGGGACCAGGCATCTGGCTTTGGGGAATATGCCTGGGTACATCTATCTATTAGGCGTTTTTATGGTAAAAATTGCAGAGAAATTGTCTGAACCAGTATTTATATGATATAATGATTATATGATTGAGTTTGGTGTTTTTTTCATGACTGCGGCTTTTTGCAGTAAATAATTGCAGGGGTTTGGATTGATAATCAATGTTTTGTGTTTTTAGAATTGCAGGGGACTGCAATTTTTGTGTGGTTTTTTGCAGGATATATTTCATTGGTGCTTTTTATTATGTTGCCTGATTGGCGCGAATTTACTTTTCTTTTCTACAGTCCCGATAGAAGGATCGGGATAGACGCCAAGAAAAGTAACAAAAGAAAGTGCCGCCCTTTTTAAATTGCTGCGCCACCGCTAAAGCTAAGGCGGCACGCGGTCCGCAGTCAAAAGGGTTAGCTCTACGCTGTGATTGTGGGGTAATTCTTACCACCTCCCCCTTCGGGTTGAGCTTCGCTCGTGCCTTTGCAGGCATCCTTGAAAAAAGGAGGAGAGGCGCCGGCAGGCGGTTGCTATTGAGCTTTAGTAATTTACTTTTGGATTTTCTTTTTGGTCGTGTTGTGTTCTCGTGTAGGTATTCTCACCCGAAATTCTTTGGGATGGGGTATTTGTTTGTAGCTTTTGGGGGTGTGGGTGGGTATACGGCCTGGAGGGCCGCACCCCTGGCGTTATTTGCGTGTAACCGGAGTATGAAAGAGTTTTGTTTTCGTGCGTTTCAAACGCACTACTAGTGTTGTGGCAAATTAATTATGCAACATAGTGTTTAGATAGCTTTTTATCTGCATCCTGCCTTGTAAACTTCCAATTCAAAGTTGTTTTGCTTTCATTTTTTTCTTTAGACCAAATCAAAACTTCTGATTCCAATT